>DATMSZ010000432.1:0-4589 GCA_035565175.1 Pseudosphingobacterium sp. | reverse complement strand
GTTCATTTAACTGCTCCAGTGAGATAGTACTTGGGGAATCAATCATCACATCTCTACCCGCATTATTTTTAGGAAAGGCTATTACATCTCTTATGGTATCGAGCTCGGCAAAGATAGACGCAAGCCTATCAAAACCAAAGGCAATCCCTCCATGTGGTGGAGCCCCATAGGTAAAGGCTTCCAAAAGAAAACCGAACTGCTTTTGCGCTTCGTCTTCACTAAATCCTAAGTGCTTAAACATAAGCTGTTGCAATTTCTTATCATGGATCCGAATAGACCCACCACCAACTTCAGTACCGTTAATAACCATATCATAAGCGTTGGCACGCACTGCTCCTGGCTCGGTATCCAACAAACTTATATCTTCAGGCTTAGGCGATGTAAATGGATGGTGCATAGCATGATAGCGAGCGGTCTCTTCATCCCATTCCAACAGAGGAAAATCTACAACCCAAAGAGCCGAAAACTTATTTTTTGGGCGCAATCCCAGTTGATTCCCCATTTCAAGCCTCAATTCATTCAATTGTTTGCGCGTTTTATCCACCTCACCGGCCATAATTAAAATCAAGTCACCAGGCTTCCCCCGAAAGGCTGTCGCCCAGGCTTTTAGTTGCTCAGAATCAAAAAATTTGTCCACCGACGATTTCAAAGACCCATCTTCATTTATACGCAAATAGATCAGCCCTGTGGCTCCTATTTGTGGCCGCTTAACAAAATCTGTTAATGCATCCAGTTGCTTTCTAGTGTAGGAAGCGCATCCCTCAGCATTAATCCCAACAACGAGCGGGGCATTATCAAAAACAGGAAATCCATGCCCCTTCACAAAATCAGTTAATTCAACAAACTCCATTCCGAAGCGTGTATCAGGTTTATCAGAGCCATATAAACGCATGGCTTCTGCATAGGTCATCCGCGGGAGTTCACCTATTTCTACATTTTTTACCTTTTTAAACAAGTCACGAATGAGGCCTTCGAAAATATTTAAAATATCTTCCTGCTCAACAAAAGACATTTCACAGTCAATTTGCGTAAATTCAGGTTGACGGTCGGCGCGTAAATCTTCGTCTCGAAAGCATTTAACTATCTGAAAATAACGATCAAAGCCAGAAACCATCAGTAGCTGTTTAAATGTTTGGGGAGATTGTGGCAACGCATAAAACTCACCTTGGTTCATTCGGCTTGGCACCACAAAATCACGCGCGCCTTCCGGAGTTGATTTAATCAATACAGGGGTTTCTACCTCTATAAAGGCTTCATTATCTAAAAATGCGCGCACCGTTTGCGCCATTTTATGGCGTAGTATCAAATTAGATCTTACTGGATTTCTCCGTAAATCAAGGTAACGGTATCTCATACGCAAATCTTCTCCTCCGTCAGTGTCATCTTCAATTAAGAACGGTGGTAACTTAGCGGCATTGAGCACCTCCAATGAAGAAACTTTTATTTCAATTTCCCCTGTGGGAATTTTTAAATTTTTACTTGATCGCTCAATAACGGTTCCTTTAACCTGTATCACATACTCTCTTCCCAGCTCTCTAGCTCGGGCGCGAAGGCTCTCGTCGTCATCCGCATTAAAGGCTAACTGCGTTAAACCATAGCGGTCGCGCATATCAATAAAAGTCATCCCTCCTAAATCGCGTGATTTTTGCACCCAACCACATAAAGTAATTTCTTTACCTAAATCAGCAATCGTTAATTCTCCGCAAGTATGTGTTCTATACATAGATCGTTGTTATTCGTTGTTCGTTGTTCGTTGTTCTTTAAGTATCTTTCTCTGATTTGATAAATAGGTTCAACGGTCAGCCAACAATCACTATATTTTTTTATTTAATTCAATTATTCTATTCAAAACCTGTTTGTTTGCTATCGATTACTAATAACAAAGAACCAATAACCAATAACAAAAAACCAATCCCCTATCCGGCCATGGTGCTGGTCTTATGTCCAACAGAAAACTTTTTCACGGCTGCAATGATACCTGCTGCATCATATCCACATTCTGCCCACAGCTGATTTTGCTCGCCATGTTCTACAAATCTGTCCGGAATTCCTAAACGAAGAATATTTGCCGTGTAATTATAATCGGCCATAAATTCAAGCACGGCACTTCCCATCCCCCCTTGTATACAGCCATCTTCTATCGTTATTATTTTTTTGAATTTACGAAACACTTCATGAAGTAATTCTTCATCCAGCGGTTTAACGAACCTTAAGTCGTAATGCGCCGGATAAATGCCATCGGAATTTAGACTGACACTTGCTTTCACTACCTCGTTACCGATATGGCCAATACTTAAAATCGCTACATCCTCTCCATCGCAAATTTTTCTTCCCTTGCCAATCTGCACTTCTTTAAAAGGCCTTCTCCAGTCGGGCATTACACCTTGTCCCCTTGGATAGCGAATCACAAAAGGCCCCATATCTTCTAACTGCGCAGTGTACATGAGATTCCGAAGCTCTTCTTCATTCATGGGAGCAGCCACTTGTAGGTTTGGAACACAACGCATATAAGCCAGATCATAGGCTCCATGGTGTGTAGGACCATCTGCCCCAGCTATTCCTGCCCGATCTAAACACATCACAACATTCAGCTTCTGTAAAGCAACGTCGTGAATCACCTGATCATAGGCTCTTTGCATGAAACTGGAATAGATATTACAAAAGGGAACCATTCCCTGCGTTGCTAAACCGGCAGAAAAAGTGACCGCATGTTGCTCTGCAATACCTACATCAAAGGCTCTATTTGGCATTGCTTTCATCATAATATTCATAGAGGATCCCGAAGGCATTGCCGGTGTTATCCCCATGATCTTTTTGTTACGCTCAGCAAGTTCAACCAAGGTATGCCCAAAAACATCCTGATATTTAGGCGCTATGGGTTTATCGCTAACAGATTTCTTTATTTCGCCGGTAATCTTATCAAATAAACCCGGGGCATGCCACTTCGTTTGATCTTTTTCTGCTAAAGCAAACCCTTTACCTTTAACGGTTATACAATGTAATAGCTTCGGCCCCGGTATATCGCGTAATTCATCGATAATCTTCGCCAGCCTTTTTACATCATGTCCGTCTACAGGTCCAAAGTATCTAAATTTTAATGACTCGAACAAGTTGCTATTCTTGAGTAGCGTACCCTTGATACTTTTCTCTATTTTTTTTGCCAACCCTAGCGCGTCTGGCCCGATTTGAGATATTTTGCTTAATACGGTTGCGATGTCATCGCGAAAGCGATTATACGGTTTCGATATAGTAATGTCGGTAAGGTATTCTTTTAGCGCCCCTACATTAGGATCTATAGCCATACAGTTATCATTTAAGATAACTAAGAGGTTTGATTTCTCAATTCCTGCATGGTTTAATGCCTCGAAAGCCATACCTGCAGTCATAGAGCCATCTCCTATAACAGCCACATGTTGCCGATCGTTTTCACCTTTATAATGAGAAGCCACTGCCATTCCTAAAGCCGCTGAAATGGACGTTGATGAATGGCCTACACCAAATGTATCGTATTCGCTCTCTCCTCTTTTAGGAAAACCACTGATCCCGTTGTATACCCGGTTCGTATAAAACACGTCTCTTCTTCCGGTAAGAATTTTATGGCCATAGGCTTGATGTCCTACATCCCATACGAGCTGATCGTAAGGGGTATTAAGTACATAATGTAACGCAACCGTTAGCTCAACAACTCCTAAGCTAGCTGCAAAATGACCTCCATAAACAGAAACCACATCAATAATATATTGACGTAGCTCTTTGCAGACTTGTTCTAAATCTGACTCTTTAAGTTTTTTTAGATCAACAGGGCTATTAATGTCCTTTAGTAACGTTCCTGGTTCAAAATCCATATTTACAGGTTTTGACGAAATTACCCTAAATAATCGGGCCAAATTCTTTGCCTTTTAATAAGCAAAATTAATCAATAAAAAATGTCTACAAAGTAAAGGATAATTATTTAGATTGTAGGAGCTATTGCAACCAAAAACAAATCACGTCCACCTTTGTTTTTTCCTCTTCTTAATAAATACCTTTCTTTTGTCCATTTATAGTTTCACAAAAAACGTCGTACCTTTGACTTATGCAAGCTGAGGGTTTCGAAATAAAACTACCACAATTTGAGGGTCCTTTTGACCTACTATTATTTTTTATCGAACGCGATGAACTCAATATTCATGAGATTCCTATTGCAAAAATAACCGACGATTTTTTAGGCTACATTCATCATATGAACGCCCTAAACATGGAACTAGCAAGTGAGTTCATATTTGTTGCTGCTACTCTGATGCGTATCAAGGCAAAGATGCTACTTCCAAGGCCAGAACTTGATGAAGAAGGCAATGAAGTAGACCTTAAGAAGGATCTTGTACAGAAGCTTATTGAGTATAAAAAGTTTAAAACCGTATGTGAAGAATTGAAGGCTTTAGAAGATGATCGCTTTTTAATTGAGAAAAGAGGGAACATTTCTTTTAATCTAACGCTTGCTTCGAGTGATGCTGAACCTGGAGAAGAATTAAGCTCTTTTGATCTTTACAAGCTGATGAAAGTATATGATCGCCTGATGAACAATCATTATAATAAGTCGAATGAGGTAA
>DATMSZ010000431.1:0-7662 GCA_035565175.1 Pseudosphingobacterium sp. | reverse complement strand
ATATAAACTTACCTGAAAATCAGGCAGGCTATTTATAAATAGACCAAGCGTTTTTAGGAACAATCGCTGATCGTCCATTAAACCTACAGTTGTGTTCATAAACCTCCTTTTGTTATCTTAAGAATAAAAATTAAACACTTCGAAATAAACAAGCTTTTTTGAAGTAAGGACTTGGTTCCTATTATTAAAATAAAAAACCATATTAGTGTTAGATTGTAGCTCGTACTCAAACATCATCAATTGTTTAAACAAAACCTATAGCTAGTATTAGTCATTTTTTTCGTAAAACAGCAGCTTATTTTACACTATTTTTATCGTACATTTATTACTGAAAATCAACCGTTTAAAAAACTTAATCACGCTTATTATGAGCAACCGTAAATCTATGGGGCGCCGCACACTTCAACAAGGAGTACAGGCACAGCTATTAACGATTGGAAACAATTTACGCAAAGGGGAATTTACACTTGAAGACATAGGTGATCACTTGCCTGGTAGCGTGATGCTACAAGACCTTCCTACTGCTACAAACCTTTATATGAATCAATATGGTTGTGAAAAACTACGTCATTCTTCCGAAGAGCTAAAAGCTTTAGGGCCCGATTATTTTAGGAACTTCTTTCCGCAAGATGAAATTCTTGTGATAAGAAAAGAGCTTACTTGCTTTCTGCAACAACAAGATCCAGATAAGATTTTTCCCTTTTATCAAAGAGTGAGGACCGGTAAAAATGGCGATTATGAATGGTACTTCACTTCAAGTCGTATTGCTGATGAGGAAGGGCAAAGGCTCATTCATGTTGCATTACCTGCAGCGCACCTTGAAACGGCTCTATTCCGCAGTCAATGCCTAGCCCCGCCGAACGAATACGCTTGCAAGAATTATGCGCTTTATAGTGCACTCACTAAAAGAGAAAGAGAACTTATTACATTAATCGCTGAAGGTAGGACTAGTAGCTACATTGCCGAAAACCTGTTTCTATCTATCCACACCGTCAATAATCATCGTAAAAACATTATACGCAAATTGGAGATAAATAGTTTAGCAGAACTTATTCGTTTTGCCATGGCCTTTGGCCTACTGTAAGCGTACAACAGCAAAACAAATCATTTACTTTCAACATATTACATATGTTGAAATTATTTAAAGTGAATGCAATATAAAAGATAATTGACTTTGATATCCTAATTCTTATTGATATCTTTACCAAAAGTTTGATATAAAACTTGGGGATTAGAAGTCTATAAAAAGCTTCAGATGTGTTGTGAGTAATGAATAATGTATTTACGGTAGATCAATCTGTTATAGTATCTCCGTAATTATTTTATCAATTCATTAACGATAAGCAACATGAAGTCCAAATTAAAATTCACCAACCTACATCATTCCTCTTTTTTTCCTGCAGTTCGAGAAAAAGTAGACAGCTATTTTCAAGAAAAGAAAATTTCAAAGCATGGCAATAAAGCTATCTGGATTAAAGCCTTCACTTTTCTCCTCGGTCATTTCTCACTATATATCCTTATTATATCTGGTGTTTTTCAACCAATAATACTATTGCCTCTGGCCATATTGCTAGGTGTTTTTAGTGCTTTTATAGGTTTCAACATAGGTCATGACGCCATGCATGGATCCCTATCCGCAAGCTCCAAAATAAACAAAATTTTTAGCTATACTTTCCATCTGGTAGGTGCTAATCCATATGTATGGAATATTTCACATAACATAGTGCATCACACCTACACTAATATCGCGGGCCATGACGAAGATATTGAAGTCGCTCCTGGTCTGATCCGTTTATCAAAAGAAGAAAAGCTAAATAAATTCCATCGCTTCCAACATTTATATGCATTTCCTTTATATAGTCTTGCTTCTCTGTCATGGCTTTTTCGTAAAGATTATAAAAAGTTCTTTCAATCCAAAATAGGGCAACATAAGGCAAAACATCCAAAAATAGAATATTTTAACCTCTTCTTTTATAAGCTGTTATATTGCTTCTTATTTATAGGTGTTCCATTATTATTAACAGACCTGAGTTGGTGGCAAGTACTCATTGGTTTCTTTGCGCTTCATTTAGCACAGGGATTGGTAATGGGGCTGGTTTTTCAATTAGCCCATTTAATAGAAGAAACTGAATTTCCTATTCCAAATGAAGAAGGTAATATTGAGGATGCTTGGGCAGCACATCAGATGAGAACGACAGCCAATTTTTCGTCAAAAAGTAAGCTAGCTGCATTTCTTCTAGGCGGTTTAAATCGTCAAATTGAACATCACCTTTTTCCGAAGATTAGTCACATTCATTATCCTGCCATATCAAAAATCATCAAGGATACCGCTAAAGCTTATCAACTTCCTTACATAGAAAATGCAACATTCCTACTGGCGCTTAAATCGCATTATGCTGTTCTTAAAAAATTCAGCATAGCCTAAGCATCATCTATTATCTCAGGGGCTTCTCTACTTACTCATCATGTAACGGTAAATATAGGCAGAAATAGTCGATAAAGTTTGCTTTACTGCATTCTCATCAACACCTTTCGACAGCAAAATAAGCACGTATTTTCTTCCGTCAGGTAAGTAGACAATACCGGAATCGTGATTAACTTTGCTGATCGAACCTGTTTTATTGGCAACTTTTACATCTGATGGAAGGCCCGCAGGAATAATGCCTCGGAAATGTTGTTTAGACAAAATCGCCACCATGGCGTCACTTGCCTTTTTACTAACCATCTTTCCCCGCGCAATCTGATCAAATAATAACATCAAGTCGTAAGCTGTGACCATATTGTTCATCTCATGCTCAAACGCTTTGCTGTCTTCTACTCCGCGTAATACCTTGATGTCATTAGCGCCGATGCTTCGCATTGTTTTCATAACATTTTTGGCACCAACTAGATCAATCATCATGTTAGTTGCCAAGTTGCTACTTTGCGTAATCATTCTGTAAAGGAGGTCTTCCATGGTCACTTTCGACCCAATTCTTGAGTAAAGATCCTGCTCGCTGTCGTTCATTGGCTTTAAGGTATACCGGCTCCTATTATAGATACTTTTAAACTCATTATAAACTTTAACAGAATCGCTAATTGAAAATTTACCTTTTTCTATCTGTTTGAATACCTCCGCTAAAACAGGAGTTTTCATTGTACTGGCAGCGTGAAAAAGTTGATGTTCATTAAACATAAAAGTCTCGTCATTCCCAATAGCGCGAAACGCCACAGCAAAAGTTCCAGCTGGTTGTTTTGCAAATGCCGCCAATACTTTTTCCCGTAGCATAGTTGTATCAATAACAGCCTCTTGATCAGGTTTCAATATGACACTTTCCCAATCACTGTCGGCATCTGTAAAAGTAGAAATAAAGTTGGCTTCGCGTACGGTCTTATCTGGGTTTAATGCAAATGACAAGATCGGCCCAGCACCTCTGCTCGTATTTAGGTAAGTGAGTTTAAAAAGGTCTCCATGAAAATGTGACAATGTAGCATTCAAGTGGGGCGATTTCAAAAATCTTATCCGTAACGTATCAGCTTGCTCCAAAACATTTACTGTACCTAACAAATGATCCCGATAGACACCCGTATAGGCCGATAATGGAAGGCTTCGTTTTAAATTAGGGTCCGGTACCAGTTTCTTTTTCTGTCTTTCTACCGAGTCCTGTTTAGCAACAGATCTGTCGGCTTCTTTTTTATAACCAGCAATCCAGTCGAATGTTGGCGCGTGCAAATAATAATCCAAGATATGATTAATGATAGCCCAATAAGCGCCGGAAGATAGTTGATTCGTCAATACAACTATTCCTAACTTAAGTTGAGGCACCATAGCAATCTGCGACACAAAGCCCGTTAATAAGCCTCCATGGCCTATTACTTGTTGACCGCGGTAATCGTATGTACGAAAACCCAAGGCATAGCCATAAAAGTTTTTCTGATTGGGTGCAAGCCAGGGAGCTTCTTTAGTTATAGGCATAGGCCGCACAATCTTCCATAGTTCTTCTGTGGCAGTTGGCCTGAATAGTTCAGCACCGCTGGGTGTGCGTCCTGAGTCTAATTGCGTCAGTACCCACTTGGCCATATCAGCAGCACTGGATGCTATTCCTCCCGCCGGGTTTCCAGCATCACCTATATTCTGTTCAAAAAAATTATCTATTACGCGGAGTTGACCATTACGCTTAACATGTGAATAAGCCACATTTTCTTGCCGCTTCAAGGTTGAAAAACGACTGATACTGTGCCTCATTCCTACCACATCAAAGATACGCTGTTTCACAAAATCCTCCCACAACATACCAGACACCGACTCGATCACTTCACCTGCTGCCAAATAAAGAATATTATCATATGCATATACCGAACGGAACTCGTGTTGAAGGGGTACATCTGCCAATTTTTGCAACAACTCCTTGCGGGTAAAGGTTGATGGAGGAAATAGCAACATATCATTTGCATAAGCAGGAAGTCCACTATGATGAACTAATAAATCACGTATCGTCAAATGTTCCGTTACATAGTTATCATGCAGTTTAAACCAAGGCAGGTACTTTACAACTTTATCTTCCCATTTTAGTTTACCTTCTCCTACCAATATTGCCAGCGCAGAAGCAGTGAAAGCTTTGCTATTAGAGGCAATGCTAAACAATGTACTATCATTTACAGCGGTAGGATCACCTATTTTTCTCACGCCATATCCTTTCGTAGACAACACTTTGCCATCTTTTACAATTGCTATACTTACACCCGGCACTTCAAACGTTTTGAGCACTTGTTGGACGTAGGCGTCCAGATCAGGTGGTAACGATTGTTGACGGGCAAATACTAAAACGGGACATAAAACAAGAAAGAAGAAACAGAAAATGAACGCTTTTAGATAATTGATCATAGTAAATAAGCTTAAGATGTACTCAATGAGTCTTTATTAGTTTTTTTTCGAAGAATGTTGCTACTGCCTGATCTACCTTAACCTGATTTTGATACCGCATCCAATGATGCGTCTCGTCGGGAATCATAAGTGTTTCTATCGGTGCGTTTCTCTTTTTTAATCGTTCAATTAAATCTACACTTTGATGAAAATCAACATTCCCATCATCATCTCCATGAATAATCAAGGTTGGCGAAGTCCAACCTTCAAGCCATGAAACCGGGGAAGACTTCTTCGCTAATTCAATCGCCAGCTCCACATCTGGCGCAGGTTCGGGAGCATTATTTAGCGTAATTCTTCCCATATAATTATGGACACCATGTATATCTACTCCTGCGGCAAACAGGTTTGAATCCTTTCCAATCGCTAATGCAGTTAGAAACCCGCCATAAGATCCTCCATAAACACCTATACGCTTGGCATCTATGGTGGGGTATTTAGCTAGCCATTCTCCCGCTGCTTTAACGTCCTGGTATTCAGAAGCGCCAAACCTCCCCGCCTTAGCCGGTTTATGAAAATGGTAGCCGTAACCTATCCCCAAACGATAATTTACTGAAAGCACCACAAAACCTTTACTCACCAGATACTGATTCAAGGCGTATGTATTAGCATAGTAGTCGCCATAATGCCATCCTAACAACATCTGTCTTTGTGGCCCACCGTGAATAAATAAAATTGCGGGGTGTTTCTGGTTTGAATTTTCTGGTTCAAAAAGCTGACCATAAACCGTTTCGCCATCTGCAGCTTTGAACTCAACACGTTTTGGTTGAACCAGCTTGGCATTGGTCAAATTAGCTTGTAATAACTCGTCCCCTAACAATTGTGACTCCCCTTGTTTATCAATGGACATCACTGCAGGCATAGGTGGTTGTACGGCTGATGATTGTATATATATCACTTGCTGACCATCAGCCATTAAAAGTGGATAGGTTTCTATATTTTCACCTTTCGTAAGCGCTTGCATTTTGGGCTGATCTACGGGTACTCGGTAAAGATGTCTTCGGTCGATGTCATCGGGATCCTCACCAGTGTTAGCACTGAACAACACCCAATTACGGTCGGGACTAAGCTGAACATGTTCTACCATGAAATTCCCTGGTGTAAGTAAGCTGGCCTCGCCTCCTTTTGCAGGTACAGAATATAAATGGGGCCATCCGTCTTGATAAGATAAAAAAACAATTCGATCCTTTGCTGCCCAATGAAGATTAAAACCACCATGAGTGCTTGGCACAGATCCCTCCGGGGTATTCGGGGCAGACCATAAACAATTAGATCGGCCATCTACAATGTCAACTCTCCAAATCGACCAAGGCTCTGGCTGTATCACCGTCAATGAGTCGGGAGCTCCACCTTTAGCTTGGCTACGCACAAAAACGATCGAACGTCCGTCTGGCGACCAGCGGGGAGATTGGTCTTTACTGAAGTCTGGTGCCATCCACTGAATGGGAGTCTGCGAATCCTGAAATAGGCCAATCAGCGAATGGTCTCCTCTGTCCGATACAAACACGATTTTAGAACCATCTGGCGACCATTGTGGGGAAGAGTGCTTCCCCTTTGCGAAGAACAAAGGTTTAGCTTTTTGTGATCCATCAATTGGAACAACCCAAAGCTGTCCGCGTTCTTCAAAAACAACTTTTTTTCCGTCAGGCGAAATAACCGGATAATCACCATCAGCAAGGCAGATAGGTCTTCCCCCTGCAAAAGGCATACTCCACACCTGAACTTTCGCCTCTAGTGGCATCGAAGTAGGATTTCGTGGTTCGCTTTCGTCGAAAGCCCCATGATCTCCCCCTTTAACATAAACCACCCAATCGCCTTTCGGAGAAATTTTAATGCCTGTAATTTCATCGCCATTATCTGTCGTATAGGCTGTTAACTTCCTCAATTTGAAAGTTGGTCCCTCTCCTACATAGATATTACGTTGCCCTTGTTCATTGATAGCTAACGCAATATTTGAAGCCGTTGCAGCGCCTGTTAAAGCAGAAGGAAAGGGATACGAAGTAAGTGTCTCAAGAGTTAACGTCTGGCAATAAGCATTTGCTATCCATCCGATAAAACACAAGCTTACACCTACAATTTTTTTACAAAACATAGCTTTTTTTTAATGATATAAATGCCCTATAATAAACAGTGCTCAGCTAGGGTTGATCCCACCAAAGAGGGGCATCCAAACTTCCGTCTGCCGGAACGTTGCTACTATTTCTTCCCCTTTCGTCTGCCGGATAAGCAACATGCCGAATAAAATTACTCAGATAGGCATTTAACGGCATTCTGAAATCTTTATATTGATAATCATGTCTACGCATATCATTCCATGTTTCAGGATTCAAATAAGTCACCACGTATTTTTCCTTAAAGATAAGATCTAAGGTTAAATTTGCTGCACCTACTGCCACCGTTGGATGGACCATATAAGCGTCTCGCGCTGCCGCACTAACTTCTAGTTTATCCATATTCGCTTTGATACCTTCTAAATAAGCGGCATATGCTCGCGACCGATCACCCATTCTAAAAGCTGCCTCTGCTTCGATGAATTTGATTTCAGGATAAGTTATTATTATTAGGGAGGAAGTGTCATGCGTGACTAC
Organism: Pseudosphingobacterium sp.; assembly: GCA_035565175.1. Taxonomy (GTDB): domain Bacteria; phylum Bacteroidota; class Bacteroidia; order Sphingobacteriales; family Sphingobacteriaceae; genus Olivibacter. The sequence continues at coordinate 171 of DATMSZ010000431.1, read as the reverse complement.
ACTGTTTAAACTGATATAACATTCATCACGTATAGTATTCGCGCCGCCAACATTTCCTTGGCCATTTCGTGTACCAACATAAACATTGTTAACCGTTTTATCCGTTATCTTCGCTATTCGTGGATCTTCAATGCCATAGGTTTTTCCGTTTAAGTGGTTAACAAAATTATC
>DATMSZ010000430.1:0-5520 GCA_035565175.1 Pseudosphingobacterium sp. | reverse complement strand
TTTATCTAATGGATTTACAAAAACCGTTTTTAAAATTTCTCAGCCCACTACTTTTTATAGGCCAAACTAAATAGTGTTTGAGTAAGTGGATAGCAATAATATATCAAGTTGAATATTTTAATATAGTGATCTAATATTTATGCAGTATAAATCCATGATAATAGTTAAAAACACGGACACATAACGTACTCACTATGGACTCATTCAAAAATTACTGATAAGTTTGTCTTGTTTTATCCTAATAATCATAATTGGATAGAGGTCCGTTTAAAAAATAATATCTTATCCGTTTGCCTAGTTGATATCACTAAACATTGTAACTTTGCAAAAAAAACAGGAATGCCTATAAATTTTTTTTTGGAAGACATTGTCTTTACGTTAAAGAATAAAACAGCTATTAGAAGTTGGATACAAAATACTATCAAACTGGAGGGATTTAAGGTTGGGGAAATAAGTTTCATTTTATGCAGTGATGAATATCTACATAAAATAAATGTCGAATACTTGAATCACGACACTTATACCGATATTATAACTTTTGACAATAGTGAAGAAGAAAACACGATAGCTGGAGATATATTTATTAGCTTAGAAAGAATACAGGAAAACGCAGATAAATTTAAAGTGCCATTACATGATGAGCTTCATCGGGTCATTATCCATGGTATTTTACATTTGTGTGGTTACCTGGACAAAACACCTACTGATAAAAAACTGATGACAGCCAATGAGGATAAGTATTTAGCTTTAAAAACTTTTTAGTACTGTTTTTATAACAAAGAAGGGGTTCCAGATTTTGGAACCCCTTCTTTGTTATAAATACGATTTAAAGATTAATCTCTTGACCTGAATAATATACTCGCATAATAAACTAATGTTGCTAATGATGATAATGCTGCTACCACATAAGTCATTGCAGCCCACCATAAGGCATTCTTAGCTCCATCATGTTCTTCTCTACTTGCCATAATCCCTTTGTTTGATTCTAACCATGCTAAGGCCCTGTTAGAGGCGTCAAACTCCACTGGAAGTGTTACAAAGCTAAATAATGTCACAAGTGCCAAAGCCGCTACGCCAACTGCTAATACGTATATATTACCCGAAAAAATAACTAACATCACACCAATCATGAGTGTCCACGAAGTTAATGTTGAAGCAACGTTAACGATAGGAACCATGGCCGACCTAAATTGAAGCCATGCATATGCTTTCGCATGTTGCACAGCATGACCGCATTCGTGCGCAGCTACCGCCGCTGAAGCTACGCTCCTGCCGCTGTATATTTCGGGACTAAGATTAACTGTCTTATCCGCTGGATTATAATGATCTGTCAACCTCCCTTCCACTGATACTACCTTCACATCATATATATTATTATCGTGAAGCATTTTCAGTGCTATTTCGCTTCCTGACATTCCACTGCTTAGAGGAGTTTCCGAATGCTCTTTCAATCTGCTTTTAAAGCGCCACTGAACTATAAAGCTTATAATCGCAATACCTATTAATAACAAATATTCTACTGGCATATCCTTTTATCCTTTTTAATTTTCTATATTATATCAAACTGTATACCGATATATACACATTTTTCTTATCTCATAAATTTACCTATTTTTATGATAATTTTTAAGCAAAATAAAACATTCTTATTATAATGGTATTAAAATAACTGCTTTAGTGTCACTACTTTTTATATAAAACTGACAAATTATCAGTAAGCAATTACATCCATAACAATACCAGCATAGTACAACACTTCTCGCTATAAATTTTTACTAAGCAAACAGCGCAACATTATTTTATGTTGAAAATAAATAACAGCTGGTTTGCTAAGCCCTCAGGTACTCACAAGGCAAGAAATAAGACCTTATAAAACTAGACAATAAACAAATAGTAAATGGAGAAGCCATTTAGATAAAATATAAACTCTTTTCTAGCTAACTTTGCGTTAAATTGATGTACCCTATATGGAAAATTTAGTTATCGTTATCTTGTTACTTGCCCTTTTATTTATTCTCTACAATTTCACTAAGCGCACTAATCAAAACAACGAAGTTATCATACAAGACAATCAGCAACGTGATGAGTTACTTATAAAAGTAGCAAAGGCTGAACAAAAAGCCGAAAGTTATCGGTTAGAGAACGAACGCCTATTAGCTTCGATTGAAACGGAAAGGGAAAAGGCAGCTGCTGCTGAAAGGACAATTGAAAGTATGAATGCATACTTTGAGTCACAAAAAGACAAGTTAGAGGAACAAAAATTAGAGCTTACCACGATTAAAAGTCATTTTAATAAAGAGTTTGAACTCATAGCTAACAAAATACTTGAAGAGAAATCGATTAAATTTACTGAAACTAACCACAAAACAATCAATCAGTTACTTGACCCGCTGAAACAAAATATTAAAAACTTTGAAGAGAAAGTTGAAAAAACATATACACATGAGGCCGCTGAAAGAAATTCGCTGAAAGGTGTAGTCATGCAATTAATGGAACAAAGTAAATTAATTAAAGACGAGGCAATAAATCTTACACGAGCATTAAAAGGAGATCAAAAGAAGCAAGGAAACTGGGGTGAAGTTATTTTGGAACGTGTTTTAGAACGTTCCGGTCTTACTAAAGATAGCGAATATAGATTACAGGTAAGTTATAATACGGAAGATGGAGCTCGTATGCAACCAGATGCCATAATTGATTTACCCGAAGATAAACACTTAGTTATCGATGCGAAGGTATCACTCCTTGCCTATGAGCGTTGGGTTAATACGCATTCGGAAGAAGAGAGGGAATTATATGCTAAACAACATAGTACCTCCATTAAAAATCACGTGACGGAATTATCAAGAAAAAATTATCAAGATTTATATAAAATAAACTCGCCAGACTTTGTTTTGATGTTCATGCCAATAGAATCTGCTTTTAGTATGTCTATTACTTATGAGCCAGAGCTGTTTAGTGATGCTTGGGATAAGAGAGTGGTTATTGTTAGTCCGTCTACCTTACTCGCTACATTAAGAACAATTGCTAGTATTTGGAAACAAGAGCGGCAAACACGTAATGTACTGGAAATAGCTAGAGAAGCGGGAGCGCTATATGATAAGTTTGTCGGTTTTACCGAAGATATGGACAAAATAGATAGACAAATAACCATTTTAGCACGAACGCATGAGGATGCAAGAAAAAAACTGGAAACAGGTAAAGGTAGCGTTATTTCAAAAGTAGAAAAGCTAAAAAAGCTCGGTGCTAAAGCAAGTAAGCAGATAGATATTAATTTATTTGACGAAGAGGAACTTACCGAAGAATAATCCGTTTCACGTGAAACGGATTAAAAATAAACAAGTTAGGTCTATTACAACAACTTAAAACGTTTAAATTTTACAATAGCACTATTTGCACTTAGTTTCTCCGAAAAGCTTAATTGAAAGCATTCCAGCCTTGCGCCTTAATGGCATGCATATTTCCAGCTTTGGAAATTAAGTTACATCCTGCATTTTCTTCTGTTATATAGCCTATTATAGTGATATCTACATCCCCTTTAATCTTATCATAATCGGCTTGTTTCACCGTGAACAGCAATTCATAGTCCTCCCCTCCACTCAAAGCACAAATAGTAGGATCTAATCCAAACTCGCGGGCCGTATCAAACGTCATTTGATCTATAGGGATTTTCTCTTCGTACAACTTACACCCTTTCTTAGACTGTTTGCAGATATGTAGTATTTCAGAAGCTAGACCGTCGGAAATATCTATCATAGCAGTCGGTTTAACACCAATGTCCTTAAACAAATGAATGATATCTTTACGGGCCTCAGGTTTTAACTGTCTTTCAATAATGTAGTCTTTGCCTTCTAAATCAGGTTGTATATTTGGATTTTCTAAAAATATCTGCTTTTCGCGTTCCAATAATTGCAAACCAACATATGCCCCTCCTAAATCACCGGAAACGCAAATTAAGTCTCCTTCCTGTGCGCCGTCTCTATACGTTACATCTGAAGCATTTGCATAACCAATACTTGTTACACTTATTACAAGACCTTGCTTAGAGGCTGATGTATCACCTCCTACTAGATCTATATTAAATTTTTTACAAGCTAATATAGCACCTGCATAAATTTCCTCAACAGCCTCTAAAGGAAATTTGCTTGATAACCCTATCGAAAAGGTTATTTGGGATGCCATACCGTTCATTGCGTATATATCACTTAAATTTACTTGTACAGCCTTGTATCCCAAGTGTTTAAGGGGTACATAACGTAAATCAAAATGAACTCCTTCAAGTAACAAATCCGTCGAGATAAGCGTTTGATTATCCCCATAATACATAACTGCAGCATCATCTCCAATTCCCTTCACGGTGGAATTTTCTGTTAACTCAATAGATTTAGATAGTAAATCTATCAATCCAAATTCCCCAATCTTCTCGAGGTCAGTATTCTCTTTATTATCAAACATATGAAATATTTATAACCCTAGCTTCTCTGAAATTTCCAACATTCTTTCTATAGGCCTACGCGCCCTAAAGATAATATCTTCTGACAACTCTATCTCCGGCAGTTCAAACCGCATGGCATTATAAAGCTTTTCTAATGTATTTAATTTCATGTGAGGGCAATCGTTACACGCACATGCATTATTGGGAGGTGCGGGGATAAAAGTTTTACTAGGATTCGCTTTTTTCATCTGATGAATGATACCACTTTCTGTAGCGACTATGAACGTATTCACATCGCTTTGCATAGTGTATTTGAGCAAGCCTGTAGTGGATCCTATGTAATCTGCCTTCCTTAGAATATGTTCTTCACATTCGGGGTGAGCTATAAACTTGGCATTAGGATATTGTTCTCTCAATTTATCTATTTTTTCCTGCGAGAAGATTTCATGTACCATGCATGCCCCATTCCACAACACCAAGTCTCTTCCAGTTTTACGTTTAACATAATCTCCTAAATTCTTATCCGGACCAAAAATTATTTTTTGATCTTTAGGTAGACTTTCCACGATTTGTACTGCATTGGAAGACGTACATACAATGTCACTCAGTGCCTTTAATTCTGCGGTACAATTCACATAGGTGATCACAACGTGATCTGGGTACTGTTCCTTAAATTTTGCAAACAGATGGGGCGGACAACTATCAGATAAACTACACCCTGCTTTTAAATCAGGTAGCAGTACTTTCTTTGAAGGAGATAGTATTTTGGCAGTTTCTGCCATGAAATGGACACCAGCAAAGACTATCATTGATGCATCTGTCTTAGCTGCTTCTTGCGATAAGCCTAAACTATCTCCAATATAATCGGCGATATCTTGAATTTCCGGTTCCTGGTAATAATGAGCCAGTATAACCGCATTCTTTTCCTTTTTTAATCGGCTAATTTCTTCTACCAGATCCAATCTGGGATCTATGGTCTCGTCTATATAACCTTTTGCATTTAGTTGTTCAGTATAAGCTTCCATTATTTGAGCTTTATTATTTTCACCTTACAAAAGTAAGCAAAGAAATTGAATTCGGATTTTCAC
>DATMSZ010000429.1:0-8602 GCA_035565175.1 Pseudosphingobacterium sp. | reverse complement strand
TTCCACTAACTGACGGTCGATTAAATTTCAAAGTTCTAGCGAATATGTTATTTTTAGCGTTTAAAATTAAAAATTAAAAAAACGAATGAAATTACTTGAAGGTAAAATAGCACTTGTAACAGGTGCTTCTAAAGGGATTGGAAGAAAAATTGCGGAAAAATTTGCTGAACAAGGAGCTAATGTTGCTTTTACTTATCTATCTTCGGTAGAAAAGGGGCAGGCGTTAGAGCAGGAACTGCAGGCCTTTGGTACAAAGGTTAAAGGATACCAATCGGATGCCTCTAAGTTTGATGAAGCAGAGCATTTAATAAGTGAGATTGTAAAGGAGTTCGGAACCTTAGATATTGTTGTTAATAATGCAGGAATTACTAAAGATGGTTTGCTAATGCGCATGACAGAGCAGAATTGGGATGATGTTATTGACATTAACTTGAAATCGGTTTTTAATGTAACTAAGGCTGCATCAAAAGTAATGATGAAAGCGAGGAGGGGATCTATTATCAATATGAGTTCTGTAGTAGGAGTTCAAGGAAATGCGGGACAGGCTAATTATGCGGCCTCAAAAGCAGGAATAATCGGCTTTTCAAAATCGATTGCAAAAGAGCTAGGGTCGCGTAATATCCGGACAAATGTAATTGCTCCTGGTTTTATCCGTACGGAGATGACGGATGTATTAGATCCTAAAGTAGTGGAAGGGTGGGAAGCGAATATTCCCTTAAAACGCGCAGGAGAAACAGAGGATGTTGCGAACGCTTGTTTGTTTTTGGCTTCTGATTTATCTTCTTATATAAATGGGCAAGTATTGTCCGTTTGCGGGGGTATGTTGTAATATAAGTTATCTATGGGGAAAGAAGTGGCAAATAGGTCAGTGATCTATTTGCTGCTTGCATCTACTAAGATAAAAACATCTTCATTGTCTTTTTTCATAAGATATTTTTCTCGAGCAAATTTCTGCAACCTTAGTGGGTTTGTGGTAAGTTCTTCCAAATCTTTTTTAACGGTTGCCGTTTCTTTTATATAAAACTCTTTTTCTTCTTTTAAGTTTTTCAGATGAGATTGGTACTTGTATTGTGAAGTAATATCATTTCTGTCAAAAAATAACATCCATACTACGAAAGCGACTGTAGCAATAAGATATTTGTTTCTGGCAATATTAAAGATGTTTTTCAAAATACCTTTCTTTTTTTATATGTACAAACCTAACTGAAAAATTTATTACAAACAAAAAAACCTGCATTATAGTGCAGGTTTTTATTATCATGTGATAAAATTCTATTTAGCAAACTTGAAACTTTTGCCTAAAAACTTAGCATTATCACCTAATTCTTCTTCGATACGAAGTAATTGATTGTATTTCGCCATTCTGTCTGACCTAGAAGCAGAACCGGTTTTGATTTGACCGCAGTTTAATGCAACGGCTAAATCAGCGATAGTAGTATCTTCTGTTTCGCCAGAACGATGCGACATCACAGATGTATATCCATTGGTTTGAGCTAAAGAAACCGCATCGATAGTTTCTGTTAGTGAACCAATTTGATTTACTTTTACTAAAATAGAGTTAGCTGTGTGCGTATCAATGCCTTTTTGAAGACGTTTTACATTCGTTACAAACAAGTCATCACCGACTAATTGAACTTTATCTCCAATTTTTTCAGTTAACAATTTCCATCCGTCCCAATCATTTTCGTCCATTCCATCTTCAATTGAGATGATAGGATATTTCTGTGTTAATTGAGCTAAATATTCAGCTTGTTCTGCACTAGAACGAACAGCACCTTTATCACCTTCAAATTTTGTGTAATCATAGTTGCCATCCTTGAAGAATTCCGATGAAGCACAGTCAAGTGCTAAACATATTTCTTCACCTGGTTTGTATCCAGCTTTTTCAATAGCTTTCAAAACCGTTTCAATAGCATCTTCAGTTCCGTCGAACGTGGGAGCAAAACCTCCCTCATCACCTACGGCTGTAGATAAGCCGCGATCGTGCAAAATGGCCTTTAAATTATGAAATACTTCTGCCCCCCAACGTAATGCTTCAGAGAATGAAGGCGCACCTACTGGCATGATCATAAATTCTTGAAAAGCAATAGGAGCATCAGAGTGAGAACCACCATTGATGATATTCATCATTGGGATAGGTAATGTATTGGCGTTTACACCACCTATGTAACGATATAAAGGCTGGCGACTTTCTTGTGCAGCAGCTTTGGCTACAGCCAAGGAAACACCTAAAATGGCGTTTGCACCTAGATTTCCTTTATTTTCGGTACCATCAAGTTCAACCATAACTTTGTCGATAGCGTTTTGTTCAAACACATCGATGCCTTCTAACGCTTTAGCAATTTTTGTGTTTACATTCTCTACAGCTTTTAAAACGCCTTTACCTAAATATTTTGACTTATCACCATCACGTAATTCTACTGCTTCGTGCATACCGGTAGAAGCACCCGAAGGTACTGCCGCACGGCCAACAAAACCATTTTCGGTGGTTACATCTACTTCGATCGTTGGGTTTCCACGCGAATCCAATATTTGTCGCGCATGTACATCAATAATTAAACTCATTTTGAATAGTTTTTTAATATGGGTTTGAGCTAGCTTCGTGTATAAAACACACGAAGCTTAATTCTATTTCAAATATATTCTTTTACAGCTAAATAACAAAATTATAACAATCTAAATATTGAAAAATTAAGCGGTAAGCATCGCGGTAAAATCGTCAAATAAGTACCTGGAGTCGTGAGGGCCAGGTGATGACTCAGGGTGATACTGAACTGAAAATGCCTTTTTACCTTTCACTCGTATTCCCTCTATCGATTTGTCATTGAGGTTTATATGGGTGATTTCAACCGTTTCAGATTTTTTAACGTCCTCAGCTACCACACCAAAACCATGATTTTGGCTTGTTATTTCACAGCTATCAACAATAATGTTCTTCACTGGGTGGTTAATTCCTCTATGGCCGTTAAACATTTTTTCGGTTCTTATATTGTTTGCTAGAGCCAATAACTGATGCCCTAAGCATATACCGAACATCGGTTTGTCTGCTTTAAGTATCTCTTTGACTGTTTCCAATGCGTAGGGCATAGCGGAAGGGTCTCCTGGGCCATTAGAAATAAAGTAACCATCTGGAGTCCAGCGTTCCATTTCTTCAAATGTAGTTTTTGCAGGGAACACTTTAACGTACACATCTCTATCACTAAAGTTACGCAAGATGTTTTTCTTAACGCCAAGATCGAGCACAGCTACTCTAAAACGAGCTTGCTCATTACCGAAATAATAAGCATGTTCGGTGCTTACCTTTGAAGAAAGTTCTAAACCATCCATAGAGGGCACTTCCTTTAACTGTGCTTTTAATTGTTCAATGTCTAAAATTTCGGAAGAGATAATGGCATTCATCGCGCCTTTATTGCGAATGTGCCTTACAAGAGATCGAGTGTCGACATCAGATATACCTACCAAATTTCCATCTTCAAAGTAGTGCTGAATGGAGCTATTTGCCATTTTGCGACTAAATGGAACACTGTAATTTTTACAAACGAGTCCGGCAATTTGTATATGATGCGATTCTGTTTCCTCTTCCGATGTACCATAGTTGCCTAAATGGGCATTGGTTGTTACCATGATTTGACCGAAGTAAGAGGGGTCAGTAAAAATTTCCTGATAACCGGTCATCCCTGTATTGAAGCATATTTCGCCAGTAGTGGTGCCTATTTTTCCGGCAGCGTTACCGTAATAAACTGTGCCATCTTCTAAAAGTAAAATTGCAGGCAGTTTGGTGTAGTTACTCATTTCTTATATACTGATTTTATGTGTTGCACATTGTTGAAGCCCCCTATATAAAACAAACGGCCCTTTAAGGCCGGTAATTTTTTCAAATACATGAAAAATAATGGGTGCGCCGAAAAAAAATCCGGTAAAATTCGCCTGGGGGATGAAGCCACTTACTTCAATTTTCACGAGGGACAAAGCTACGGAAAATTATAATATCCAGCAAAAATTATCAAAGCTATTTCAGGACGGCGTCATGTACCACAACTTTATCCCAGTATTTACTATATTTTTCTATAGCCTGTAGATGTATAGGATGTGTACCGTAGGTTTCCAAATCTTCTAAACTATCAAAAGATACCAATAACGTATAAGTGAAACTATTGTCAACTACATCACGAGGAGTACTATTAGCTGCTCGCCCATAGTGAAGTGATTTTACATTTGGTACTTTTCTCAATTCTTCAAAAAACCCGGTAAAATTTGCGATATCGTTTTCTGACACATCTGGTTTTAACCAAAATAAAACGTAGTGGGAGATAAATTCATTTTTTTTCACTGTCTTTGTGTTTGGGGTTATCAAATTTGCTTGCGTTACAACAGGCGCTAATGTCGCGGCTGCTAATGTAACGGAGGATGCTTTTAAAAAATTACGTCTTTTCATTGGAAGTGATGCTTTAATATTATAATTCGGGTTCTTGCTGACTTAAACAATGCCAACTGCCCAGACCCCAGATGACATCTGTACTGTCGATTCCAACCACTTTTCTAGTAGGAAAGCAATCGGTTAAAATGTCAAGTGCTTTTTGGTCGTTTTTGTCTCTATAAGTTGGCACTACAACAGCTGCATTGCTAATATAAAAATTGGCATAAGAAGCAGGTAATCTTTGTCCGTCATAAATAACTGCTGCCGGCATCGGTAGCTCAACAATATCTAATTGTTTCCCATCTAAAAGACGCATTTCTTTTAACAAATTTAGATTATCTAATAGGGGGGCATAATTTTCATCATTTTTATTCTCCTCTATTACCGTTACCACCGTTGTTTCATTTACAAAACGTGTAATATCATCTATGTGGCCATCGGTGTCGTCTCCTACGATCCCATCGCCTAACCATAACACCTGTTCAGTGCCATAATATTTATACAGATACTCTTCAATTTGTTGTTGACTTAAATGTGGATTTCTATTAGGGTTTAGTAAACAGGAGGTCGTTGTTAACACCGAACCCATCCCATTAAAATCTACTGCCCCCCCTTCCATGATGATGTTCGGATAAAATACGGGTAAGTCAAGAGCCTTTCCCACTAGTGTAGGAATATTATCATCAAGATCATAAGGAGGATATTTATTGCCCCAGGCATTGTAGCCCCAATCTATTATTGCTTTAGGGATACTCCCTGTTGGATTAATAAGAAATGCTGGGCCGTGATCTCTGCACCAAGCATCATTTGTGGGATGATGATAGAAAATTATTTGCTGGAGATCAGTGCCGGCTTCGGTAAGATGAAAAATTGCCTCTTCTTTCAATTTTTCGTTTAGTATGTTGATACAGACTTTCTCTCCTTCTGATATCGCTTTTATAAACTGACAATACGGTTTATATACACTGTCTAATTTGCCCGGCCAACTAGCTTCTTTGTGCGGCCAACTGAGCCATGTAGCGCGATGTTTATGCCACTCGGCGGGAAAAAAATATCCTTCATTCTTTGGGAAATTCATTATGCTAGAAAATGTTAATCGCCGTCAATAAATCTTTTGGTAATGGGTTGGTAGCTATCAATCCTTCTGTCTCTTAAAAAAGGCCAATGTGAGCGATAATAATCAGATTGATTGAGGTCTACTTCCGTTACGACCGTTTCTTCCTGGTCATGCGAAGCTTTATAAATGAGCGATCCGAAAGGGTTCGCTATAAAGGATCCTCCCCAAAAACGTACCCCTGCTTCTTCTCCTACACGGTTAATAGATACAACCGGGATGCCATTGGCTACTGCATGAGAGCGTTGAATGGTTTGCCATGCATTATATTGTTCTTCGTTTGTTCCCGCATCCTGGGTTACCGCCCAGCCAATTGCAGTAGGGTAGAAAAGTATTTCGGCTCCCATTAAAGCCGTAATTCTAGCTGCTTCAGGATACCATTGATCCCAACAGATTAATACGCCGATAGTTGCATACTTAGTTTTAAAAACTTTGTAGCCCAAATCGCCTGGGGTGAAATAAAACTTCTCATAAAATCCAGGGTCGTCAGGGATGTGCATTTTTCGGTATTTCCCTAAATAAGTTCCGTCCGCATCAAGAACAGCGGTGGTGTTGTGGTAAAGGCCTTGTGCTCTTTTCTCAAACAAAGAAGCAACAATAACCACGTTTAGTTCAGCTGCAACCTTACTCAATTCGTCTGTAGAAGGGCCAGGGATTGATTCAGCTAAAGCGAAATTATCATAATTCTCCTCGTCACAAAAATAAAGGGAAGTAAAAAGCTCTTGCAGGCAAATAATCTGAGCTCCTTTTTTTGCTGCTTCCTTCACTTGTTCTATTGCTTTTGCTAAGTTGGTAGGCTTGTCGGCCACACAACTCATTTGTACCGTTCCTATTTTTACCTTTGACATTCGTATTGATTTCTTTGAAATTAACTATCGAGATTGTTAACTAACCTCATTAATTAAGCGCTTTTTTTACTGTTTTCTTTTTAGAGCTTTTTGCGTAATCTGGCAACCGGAATATTCATTGCCTCCCTGTATTTTGCCACTGTTCTGCGAGCTATGGTATAACCTTTTTCTTTTAGTATTTCAGTTAATTTTTCATCCGCTAGTGGTCGCCGTTTATCTTCATTGGCAATGCATTCTTCAAGGATCTTCTTTACTTCTTTGTTTGAAACCTCTTCTCCGCTATCTGTTTGAATCGCTTCCGAGAAAAAGGATTTCAATAAAAATGTACCGAATTCAGTTTGTACATATTTTGAATTCGCAACGCGAGATACTGTAGATATATCCATGTCTATTTTATCAGCGATATCCTTTAAAATCATTGGTCTGAGATTTCGCTCGTCACCTGTTAAAAAATACGTATACTGATAATTCATGATGGCATTCATGGTTTTTAACAATGTTTGCTGACGTTGTTTTATGGCGTCGATAAACCATTTTGCTGAATCCAACTTTTGTTTGACGAATTGCACAGCTTCTTTCATCTTCTTATCCTTCTGCGCTGTTTTATCATAATGGTCAAACATTTCCTGGTATGAACGGCTTACCCTCAATTCCGGAGCATTTTGAGCATTTAAAGTTAATACGAGGATCCCATCATTATTAGTGATATGAAAATCAGGTATAACGTGTAATTGCTTACCTGAAGCCGAGCCGGCATCTCCCGGTTTAGGATTTAACTTTAATATTTCATCGATTATCTTTTTTAACTCGTCAGAGCTGATATTCAAAGCTCTCTCAAGCTTGTCATAATGCTTACGAGTAAATTCCTCAAGATAGTTCTCAACAACTAATATGGCCTCTCTGATAATGGGATTGTCATGATCCTTTTTTCTAAGTTGAATAAGTAAACATTCTTGAAGGTCGCGTGCACCTACACCTGCTGGGTCAAATGTTTGAATAACTTTTAAAATATCCTCAACTTCTTCTTCTGTTGCTATCACGTTCTGAGAGAACGCTAAATCATCTATAAGTGATAAGATAGGTCTTCTGAGATATCCGTCGTCATCCAAACTTCCAATAAGTTGCTGACCAATTAAAAAATCTTTATCATTTAAAGCTAAAAGATCAAGTTGTTGCTGAAGGTTCTCGAAAAATGAATCTTGAATAGCAATTGGCATCTCTTTTCTGTCATCTTCATCGTCTGAGCTATTATTTAAACTTCCGCCGTAATCACTTACATCGTCGTCTTGCAAATAATCATCTACGTTAAACTCATCCCCTTCGGTGCTCTGCTCGTCGCTATTAAAATTATCTTCATCAGGATCTCTATCAGGATATTCTTCTGTAGGCTCATTCATATTGGCTAAGCTCATGTCCTCTAAAGCGGGATTTTCCTCTAGTTCTTCTTTAATCCTCGCATCTAAGGAAACAGTTGGCACCTGCAGCAACTTTATAAACTGTATTTGCTGAGGAGATAGTTTCTGAAGTAATTTTTGTTGTAAACTTTGTTTTAACATAGTGTCATTAAAATGGGCGCCTCAATAAATCTTTAAAAGATAGTGCCTCTGATGCAAAAGTACAGATTTTTTAGACGATTAAGATATATCTTAAAGGCTAAATTCTATTTATTTATGCGTAAAATTTGTAATTTGATGAACAAAAAATATTACTTTAGCGTTACAAATGAATGTTTAACTAAAATATTTGAATATGGGCTTATTTAAAGAATTCAAGGAATTTGCCATGCGTGGCAATGTAATAGATCTAGCCGTGGGTGTTGTTATAGGTGCTGCATTTGGCAAAATAGTCACTTCTTTGGTGGACGATATTATCATGCCTCCTATCGGATACCTTACGGGCGGGGTTGATTTTACAAGTTTGAAATATGTTATTAAGCCTGCGGATGCTGCAACTGAAGCCGCAGAAGTGGCAATAAATTATGGCAATTTTATAAATGTTGTCATTCAGTTTATTATCGTGGCCTTCTGTATATTTATTTTGGTAAAAGCAATTAATAGTTTAAATAGAAAGAAAGTCGAAGCCCCAGCAGCACCTCCTGCGCCAACGAAAGAAGAAACGTTATTGACGGAAATTCGCGACTTACTTAGAGCGAAGCCTTAAGGGTACTTGTCATAAGAGCCCTCTTGCTTCAATATTGTGAAGGAGGAGGGCTTTTAATTTTAT
>DATMSZ010000428.1:0-3760 GCA_035565175.1 Pseudosphingobacterium sp. | reverse complement strand
TTTTAACTTTCTTTTTTTCCTTTTTTAGAAAAATATTTACAGAATCTAACATCAGCAGTTCGCTTAAAGCGGCCGTTGGAGAAGTGCATAAAATTTGACCGTCGAAACCGTTCTTAATAAGTGTAGGCAGATTGCCCGAATGGTCAATGTGCGCATGCGTTAAAACAACAACATCTATTTCAGCAGGATCAAAAGGGAAGTCTTCATTTTTTTCAAGACTATTATCATGCTCATAATCAAGGCCACAGTCAATAAGTATTTTATAATTGACCGTTTCTAAGAGATGCATACTGCCAGTAACCTGCTGTGCTGCGCCCCATATTGTTAAATTCATAAAATTAGTTATTCTTGCATTTATCCATCAACTTTCTCCTGCTGAAGGTTGCTAAGATAGCGATATAATCCGGTTTTATGCTGAAGAAGTTCATAATGCGTGCCGCTTTCAATCACACGTCCGTTTTCGATTACGATAATTCTGTTAGCCTCCCTAATGGTAGATAGTCTATGCGCTATTATTATAGAAGTTCTGTTTTTCATCAGCTCTTCCAGCGCATTTTGCACTAAACGTTCGGACTCAGAATCTAACGAAGAGGTCGCTTCATCCAAAATTAGTATAGCCGGATCTTTTAACAATGCCCTGGCGATAGCAATTCTTTGACGTTGTCCGCCCGAAAGCTTTATACCACGTTCTCCAACCAAGGTGTCATACCCTTCGGGGAAACTCATAATAAAATCATGGGCATTTGCTCTTTTTGAGGCTTCGATTACTTCTTCAGGACTAGACGTTAATTTGCCATAAGCAATGTTTTCCCGTATAGACCCTCCAAAAAGCAGCACATCTTGCGGAACGATGGCTACTTGATTTCTGATATCCGTTAATTTGAAATTATTGGCATCTTTGTCGTCAAATAAAATACGACCTTCTTGCGGTTTATAGAATCTTAATATTAAAGAAGCCAGTGTCGATTTCCCGGTACCGCTAGGGCCAACGATCGCTATTTTCTCCCCAGCGTTTGCTGAAAAAGATATATCCTTTAAAACAGTGATTTCATCCCGTGATGGATAGGCGAATCTTACCTGTTCAAATGTAAGATTACCTTTTATCTTTTCCTTTATTTCATTTGCTTCTGGATAGATAGAAACGTCTTCTTTATCTTCTTCAAGGATTTCGATAACACGTTCTGTAGCACCCACAGCTTTCTGAACATTCGCATAAAGTTCAGGGAAGCTACCCATCGAACCAGCCACAAACAAAGAAGAGATAATATAAGTAGTCAAATCTCCAACAGATAGTTCACCCCTGGCTATCAACGTTGACCCGTACCATATAACGCTTACTATTGCTCCAAAAATGCAGAACAATATGAAAGAGGCAAACAATCCTCGGTAACTAGCTCCTTTTAAAGCTAAGTTAACAACTGCTTTCAGTGAATTTTGGTATCGATTCGCTTCGTATGCCTCATTTACGAAAGCTTTTACATTGCTAATACCCTGCAAAGTCTCTTGTACGATGGTATTTGATTCAGCTAATTTGTCCTGTGCTTTTCTAGACAAGCCCCTAATAAACTTACCAAAAAAAACAGCAATGATTACGATGATCGGTAAAATAGAAAGGTTAAGTAAAGTTAATTTGACTGAAACGATAAATAAGAAGCTTATTCCTCCAACCAACAAAATTGTTTGCCTGATCATTTCAGCGAAGGTAGTGGTCATCGTATCTTGTATCTGAGATAAATCGGCCGAAAGACGACTGTTCAATTCGCCAACTCTGCGGTTGGCAAAAAAATCCATAGGAAGGGTTATCAGATTAAAATAAGTATCACGCCTGATATCTGCCAGCGTTTTTTCCGCCACTTCTACGAATAAACGGATTCGAAAGAATGATACAAACGATTGAAAGAAAAGAATAATGAAAGCTATGATACCAATAGACTTTATATTGGCGGGAATAATTGCTAGACCTTTTTTACCCTGAGCGGCATCCACCATACCGCCCATTAAAGCAGGAAACGCCAATAGCAGCACGCTGGATAAAAAGAGAAAAAACATTCCAAGAATAAACTTAACGCGATATGGCTTTAAATATTTGAGAAGTTTGCCTACATTGCTTAGCGATGCTTTACTGATTTTTGTTTTTGGGAGTTCGTCGTCAATTCCATTTCCACTGTTTAATCGAGCTCGTGCCATTAATCGAATATCGTTTTTATACTAATTTAACACGCAAAAGTAGCGACATTATGGCAGTTGCCTATCACTTCAACGTCAATTTTTTGTTCTTTTTAGCAATAGGTATACGAGAATAACTAGGCTTAATAACGCAAATATAAGCAATGCGAGGAAAAGGCTGTTCCTTTTCTCGAGCACCATCATTTCGGCCGCCATTTGATCTTGTTTTTTTTGGAGCTTGCTGATCGTGTTAATATAACCTGTTATTCGTTCACCGGATTCTTCTGCTTGGGTTTCCACCGTTTGTTTCTCAAAGTCCTTATAATCCAGTAAAGCCTTGGTTTCTTTAAAAATATTATTGTCTGTAAGCACTATCTGTTTTAGGATATCAATAGATGCTTGCATATCTTTCTTCGTTTTCAACCCAAATATACCGCTTCTAGCTGCCAGACTGGCGTCAAATTCACCAAAACGTTCCCTGCGTTGATCCAGTAATTTGTTAACTCGTTCACGCTGTTTCTCGAAGGCAGTACTATCCTGTTGAGAAGAGGCAAACGTACTGTTTATAAAAAGTGTTATAATGATAGCTGTCAATCGTATGTATTTCACTGCGCAATCTATTTTTTATCTTTCTTTAAATTCAATGCGAATAATATCACCGACTTGTAAACCTAGTAATCCACTTGCATTTCCTTTATTAATAGCAATCTCTAAATGATTACTAATACCAAATAGGCATAATTTTTCCCCTTCGGGCACTTCATTGTAATG
The DNA here is from genome assembly GCA_035565175.1 of Pseudosphingobacterium sp. Lineage (GTDB taxonomy): Bacteria > Bacteroidota > Bacteroidia > Sphingobacteriales > Sphingobacteriaceae > Olivibacter. The sequence continues at coordinate 823 of DATMSZ010000428.1, read as the reverse complement.
CCAGCTCAAATGTTTAATAGATTCATTTCGCCTAAAGAAAAGTTCGAAATCTCTATTTTTTTGTATGTGATTAAATAGCTCTTTATTGATATTCGTAATAACATTCTGAAAAGAATCGATATATATGACACTTCCACGAATGGTATTACCGTCAATAATAGGTTGTATAATAACTCTTTTTACTAAAGACTCTACCGGATCGCCAATATCCTCCATCGTTCCACCTTTTGCCAAATGGGTAGCCGCTTTGGCAAATATATCGGTAAGCGGAAAATGAAGAAACTTGAGGTCTTGCATAATATTTAACTCCACAGCCTTTTCCGGTACATCTTCAAAAAGCAGTGAGAAAATGCCGTTGTCAGCACCTACAAAATAATGACCCTTATGTTTCACAGCTAAATAACGAGTGTCTTTATTGAAAACAGAATCGATGCCAATTAAATGGACTGTATCTTTTGGGAAATACTTATATGCATTCTTTAATACAAAAGCTGCTTGCTGAATATTAAAAGGAGCGATATCATGAGAAATATCTACTAGTCGTACAGTTGGATATAGGCTAATGATGCTGCCTTTAAGTGCTGCTTGGTAGAAGTCTTTGTGTCCTAAATCTGTAGTTAACGTAATAATGCCCATATCTATATCTCAGTCCGCTTTATCCATAATTCCCTGCGTATATACATACTTTTACGACTTACACAGGATTTCCTATTATTGCATAATACTTTTTTTTATGCGCTATAATTAGTAATCTTGCGTAGGGATTTAAAGGTGCAAACCTAGCATGATTTTTTCATATTTAGTTGTGAATATTTCCAAAAAT
>DATMSZ010000427.1:0-8374 GCA_035565175.1 Pseudosphingobacterium sp. | reverse complement strand
CTATTTTGCAGACTATCTTAATAAGGCCAAGGGAATGGATATTAAAACAATTAGTTACATGCTATTTCTCTTTGGCATAATGGGATTATTATCAAACTGGATATCAAGTAAAATGCTCAGCAAAAATATCGCTAGTACCACAGCATTATTTCTCTCTGGAACCATTATCATCCCATTTGCTTTATATTTATCCGGCACCAATACTTGGACCACAATATTTGTAGTTGCACTGTGGGGTTTTTTATATGCACCTTGTTTTCTAAATGCATCTGCCTATATGATATCCGCCGCCCCTCACGCCTTAGAGTTTGCAAACAGCCTAGCAACTTCCTTTGGTAACCTAGGTGTGTCTGTAGGTACCATTGTTGGCGGATGGGTTATCGCTATATCAGGTGTGGCACAAACACCTTGGCTAGGTCTATGTTTTGGGATACTCTCATTAAGTATGATAGGTATTAGGACCGTGATCGAAAAGAAGTCGATGCAAAAAAATCGAGCTGTCATTTAAACTGTCATCTTTTTACCCCCCTAATTATGCCGCATGTCTAAAGCGCTCTAGGGCTACTGTACACTTCTTTTATGACAACCTATTAATCCCGCGTAATCTTAAAATATTAGAATAGCGTTCTCTTTTTAATGGAGCGCTATTTTAATAGCAGACCCGTATAGAGACACGAAAGCTTTTAATACCATCTTCACAAAGGGGCTTGCCGCTGAGCAAGTATATCACCTCTCAATTACAATTACGCTAATTTTAAAAAAAATGCTAATTTGCCATTTGTAACAAAGGGACTCGCTTAGAAATTAACGCAGTAAAAAACGACTGGTCGGCTTTTCTTTGATTCGCTCTTGCAGAAGGTGATCCTGCATTTTACCTAAATATGGAAGTCTAATTTGTAAATCTACTATGGAAATTACCCCTACAACAAGAGTACAATCATTAGATATTATGCGTGGGCTGATTATGCTGCTGCTTGCCGCCGAAAGCTGCCACCTTTATGTATCGCTTGAAAAAGCGGCTCCTGGTAATTTATTTGTGCAACAGTTCTTCCATCATCCTTGGCATGGACTACGCTTTTGGGATCTTGTGCAACCTGCCTTTATGCTCATGGCGGGTTCAGCCCTCTATCTTTCTTATGCGAAAAACTTGCAAAAAGGAATCAGCTGGAGAAGTAATCTAAGGAAAATTTCCGGACGTTGCTTTAAATTGCTACTATGTGGTGTTACACTTCATTGCGTATATGCAGGGGAATTAGTCTGGGAACTATGGAATGTGCTCTCGCAACTAGCGGTAACAATCATGCTCGCTTATCTTATTATCAATTTAAGTGCTACGAAGCAACTGCTCATCAGTTTTGCACTGTTGTTGATAACCGAATTACTATATCGATATAGCGCCATACCAGGTTTTGACCAAACTTTTGTGGATGGTCATAATTTCGGCAATTACATAGATATGTTACTAATGGGAAAAACAAATGCCGGTGGATGGGTAGCCATCAATGCCATACCAACAGCCGCGCATACTATTTGGGGTGTTTTGGCAGGAAAGTTACTAATGAGCTCAAAGCCCTTAAGGATGAAATTGCTGACTCTTTTCATCGCTGGTTCAATTGGCTTGTTTTTAGGATTTTTACTTGATGGCTTAAATATTACTCCTATTATTAAGCGAATCAGTACCAGTTCTTTTGTATTAGTTTCCGGCGGCTGGATATTGTTACTCCTTTTAGGCATTTATTGGTTAACCGATATAAAACAATACAACCGATATGGCTGGATCTTTACTGTAATAGGAATGAATGCTATTTTTATATACTTGTTCTTTGAAACGGTGGGGATGCAATGGCTCAACGAATGTATCTATATATTTATTGGAGCTCCCGCAGCGGCGCTTGGTATACCTTTATCGCTCGCAGCTCTATTGAATGCCCTGGTTACGCTATTTATCGAATGGTATTTATGCTATTGGCTTTATAAAAAACGTATATTTTTCAAGCTATAGAAAAGTTTTTCCATTTGAGTAGATTAAACCCCTTTCTTCTCTACCTCCTTACTATATGACTTCATACAATTTCAGTGCATGCCATATACCATCTTCTTCAGTAGTGGTAGTTACGTAATTAGCTATCTGTTTCACATTACTACTCGCATTCCCCATAGCGACACCAATGCCTGCAGCTTTAAGCATTTGTATATCATTTCCTCCGTCACCAAAAGCCATGGTTTCAGACATGTCGATATCATATCGTGAAAGAAAGTGCTGCATACCGATCTGTTTACTGATTCCTTTGGCATTTACATCAGTAAATACCGGACACCAGCGGCTAGACGCGCATTGCTTGAATACATTATTTACGATAAACTGTTCTTTTGCCTCGTCAATAAAAAGATTAAGTTGCAAAACTTCCTTGGTCAACGCTTCAGCGAAGGGCATAGCTAGTGGTACTTGCAATTTAAGCAAATCAAAGATAGTAGACACATCTTCGGTAACATGGCTAATAAAAGAACTTTCAGTAGTCATTACCCCCACTGGAAAATTATCAGTATTTTCTAGGTGCTCATGTAACAGGCGTATATCCCCATCATCAATCACATGTTTAAAGATCACTTCATCGTCTTCTGCTATACAATAACTGCCGTTAAAAGTAATGAAACTGTCAAAACCATAGGCTTTTAGAAATTTAGCGTGAGCATAAGATCGTCCAGTAGAAACGATAATCTGTATACCTTTATTCTTCAATAATTGTAAGGCCTCCAAGGTAGATGCAGGGATTTCTTTGCTCTTTAATCCTAATAATGTTCCATCAATGTCAAAAAAAACAGCTCTAATTCTTTCCATGTGCAATGCTTGTGTGTCAAAAATACACATACTTGAGCGTTTTTGCAATTAGATAGATCATCGCACAATCTCATTTCTTACAAGGCTGATCGGGTTTGTTCTGTTGATTTAAATAAACGCAAATCGTGCTGTCCTTTTTATTCTCGCTTAATATTAACAATAATCTTTTCATTTAACCATTGTTGCAATTCGCTTTTAGAGTAATAGTACAGTTCTTTACCATAATCTGTTGAATGATGATTACGTAGCTTACTTAGTTGAGAAGGACTTGAAACTTCGTAATCATTCAATCGGAATCCTAAAGAATCATGCTGTTGCTTGGCCAGCAGATATAAGGTATAAGCCCCGTTCTCTTGTTTAACGCCATAGACATCTCCTAGCTGAGGTGTAGCCAAATACGTTTTAGTTTGTTTAATCTCGGTTTGAATAGCAACGGCAATCAATATTGCTCCAACAGCCAATAAAAGCATTCCACTAAAATATTTAATCGGAGGTCTTGGTTTTTCACGTGACACCACACCTTTCAACTCAGAAGTCATCTCACGGCGATAAAGTACCTGTCGACAATGTGTGCAACAGCTCGTTCCGTAAATGCGATAAGGAAGCATCGGTATCCAAAAGATATGAAAATACCGAAGAAAGTATTGAATAAATACACTGCTTTCTGTGCCGCAATAATCGCAATGATATGTAGGTTTTTCCTGACCAATAGCATTTGTACGCGAACCGAAAATAATCATCTTCTAAAAGTTAAATTTACCTTCAAACATACCCCCCACCAATGGAACAGGGCGTTCTACTTCATTGGAAGCAGTAATGGCTCCTAACAACATCAGCGCCAGCGAGATCAACGAAATAATATAGGATACTATCCCGAGAGAGGGTATAATAGACAACACTATAGCACTAAGTATACTTAACACGAGCGAAACAAGAAAAACTCCCAGGGCTTGTCCTAAATGATATTTCACAAGACTACTTTTCTCACTTGATTTCTTATAAGAGAGATAAGCAACGACCCAACCGATGATCGTGAGATAGGCAACGATTGCCATTGTTTTGTTATTCATGATTATTGATTTAATTAATGTAATGTTGGGATCAAAATTAACTACGGTATTGAAGTACTCCAATTTATAGGCGCCACAAGGTGTCTACCTCGTGCACCTAACGAGCACTACAAAACGTCTACTAACTAACGACATTCATTGAATCGTCTGGAATATTTAGGTTTTTAGGGGGTGCCCTTTTAGGAAAGACTTTGAGAACACGATCTTATTTGACGCTTTTTCTATACTCAATAGGACTTACGCCATTATGTTTCCGAAACTGACGGCTTAAATGACTTTCGTCCGTGAAGCCTAATTCGTTAGCAATCTGACTTATCGTTAGCGTACTGTAAGCAAGGCGTTGCTGTACCAAGCGTATCTTATATTGTGTAATATAATGTTGTAGGCTCTCTCCCGTAAATTTCCTAAAATATTCACCTACATAATTTGCTGAGAGGTTAAACTGAGAGGCGAGATAATCTACCCTCAATTTTTCTGAGTGATTAATATGTTGACGAATATGTAGCAGCATCTTGTTAATTAATGGCTCTGATGCTGTACTTTCTCCTGAAGCATCCATATTAACGGAGACATTACGGGCGATAATATTCAGAATAAGCGTCACAAAATGCTGGAGGTTCTCTTCGTGATACGACGGTTTCTGTTCGTATTCTTCCACCATATTACTGATGAGGTCTGAAATCATACGGCAATCTCCCGGCTGTCTGACCAACAGCTCTTGAAAACGATTATGATGATAAAATATATGTTCCAGCTGCTTCAGCCATTGAGTAATTCTTTCGCGATCTTGCGCCGTGCGGCACTGCCCTAGGAAAACTTCCGAAAAGCGGATGGAGCAGAAACGTGTAGGTGTTTTTATATCAAATCCTCGACAATCAAGTGGTGTAAAGAGAAAGATACTTCCCTTCTTGTAAGGGAAATCGTTACGGTTTACTGTACGTACGCCGTTGCCTTCCATAACCTGAACAATTTCAAAGAAATGGTAGATCAGCGGGCGCTCTTCCCAACATTCTATATCGGATATATATAGCTCAAAAGGTTGACGTAATTGTTTCTGCCTCATAACCTGTAAAATTACAAAAGAAACCCCGCTTTGTCACTGTTCTACTCCAGTTGATGTCGCTAATTTTGACAACAAAAATAATATTTATCATGAGCTTAACAGAAAAATTACTAACGCCGCTTGTTACCCCTGCCTTTACCTTGCAGAATCGAGTGGTGATGGCTCCGATGAGCAGACGACGCGCGGAGCAAGGTATCCCCTCAACTTCAACGGCTATTTATTATAAGCAAAGAGCAGGTGCCGGTTTAATTATTGCCGAAAATACAGCCGTAACACCTAACGGTATCGGTTATTTACATTCACCTGGCATTTATAATGCAGTCCAGAAAGCCGCTTGGAAAAAAGTGGTAGATGACGTACATGCTAGGGATGGAAAAATTTTTGTTCAGTTGGTTCATGCAGGCCGCATTGGGCATCCCGTAAATCACGAAGACGGAACACCCCTGGTGGCCCCTTCTGCAGTGAAGGCGATTGGTACCATGCGTACACCAGGGAATCATTATTTGGCAATACCACAACCGGAGGAGCTAAGTACTGCCGGTACTCAAGCGATGATAGACGCGCACATACAGGCGGCGATTAATGCAATGGAAGTAGGGTTTGATGGCGTGGAAATACATGGCGCACACGGATTTCTTCCGGAGCAATTTCTCCATCCGCACACGAATCGGAGGGTTGATCGTTATGGCGGCAATATTGTTAATCGTAGTCGATTTCTATTAGAAATCATGGAAGGTGTTACTGCAGCTATTGGTAAAGAGCACACTGGAATAAGACTCTCCCCTTTTGCTACATTAAATGATTTGTCAAGTTATGAGGAAGAAAGGGCTACCCACCAATATATAACAGATGCTTTGCAGCAAATGGACATCTTGTACATCCATCTATCCGATCAGCCTTTAAATGGCCATCCTTCTATACCGATCGACTATATACGGGATGTACGTAAACGCTTTCATAATCTGGTGATATTAGCTGGTGGTTATACGGCTGAAGTGGCCGAAGTAACCTTACAGGCTGGATTAGCGGATCTCATTGCTTTTGGCAGGCCTTTTATTGCCAATCCAGATTTAGTAGAACGATTCAGGCATAATACACCTTTAACTGTGGGAGATCCCACCACCTATTATGAAGGGGGAGATGAAGGCTATATTGATTATCCAGCCATTTATTCCGATCAAACATCTTTCTGCGTTGCTAAATAAGGGTTCATCGCGTGTAAGTTTACAGCTTGTATGCTGCACTTTGGAACCATTATAACCAAAACATGTTAGATACTGTCGTTTCAAAGTCTCCTCGTATAGAACTTGTGGATACTTTACGTGGTTTTGCCGTTTTGGCAATCTTGCTCCTTCATCACTTGGAACATTTTATTTTCTCTGTCTATCCTGATCGCGGAAACTTACCTCGGTGGTTAAACGTTTTGGATAACGGTATATTTAGCCTCACATTTACTCTTTTAGCCGGTAAATCTTACGCAATATTTGCGTTCCTATTTGGTTTTACGTTTTACATACAGTATACTAATCAACAAGTGAGATGAGCTTTTCAACAAAACGCATTTGAGCTGCTCAACAAAACTTATAACGGGACTGTAAACTAACTTTGTTATATAAAATTAAGAAAACAATGGCAAAGATTTGGTTTATTACCGGAAGTTCTCGTGGGCTTGGAAGAAGTCTCACCGAAGCAGTTTTAGCTAATAATGATTATGTAGTGGCAACAGCCCGTAATCCGACAAGGCTAGCCGACTTAGTATCAAAATACCAAGATAAAATTCTTCCTGTTAGTTTAGATGTGACTGATAAAAAAGAGATTATTAGGGCTGTCGAACTCGCTATAAAAGAATTCGGCCGCATAGATGTATTAGTAAACAATGCCGGTTTCGGCATCACTGGAGCCGCTGAAGCCTTCACCGAGGAGCAGGTGCGCAGCCAGCTCGAAACAAATCTTTATGCACCAATAGAGATTACACGTGCCGTACTTCCCTACATGCGTAAACAACGCAGTGGGCGAATTATTCAAATAAGTTCAATCGGAGGACGCGTTGGCAGTCTCGGTCTTACAATATATCAGGCAGCAAAGTTCGGATTGGGGGGCTTTACGGAAGCATTGATCGCTGAAGTTGATCCATTGGGTATTAAAGCAACAGTAGTAGAACCGGGCGGATTCCGTACTGATTGGGCAGGCACTTCTATGACTTATGCGCCCCATATTGAAGGCTATGAGTCTACTGTGGATGCCCGTTCCACCTTTTTTGCGAGTGGTGATTTTGTACCAATGGGCGACTCAGCTAAAGCTGCAAAGGTGATGATGGATCTCGCCGAGCATCCCTCACCCCCAATACACTTGGTACTTGGCAGCGACGCGGCAGGTATTTTGAAAGCTGCGGATGAAAGACGAAAAGAAGAATTCGAACAATGGATGCCTATTACGCTTTCTACTGATCATGATGATGCTATAGACTTCTTAGAAACCGATCAAGGCAAGGCGATATTAAAAAACAGATAATCCTGATAATTGTTTGAAAAAGTTAATTGACTAATGGGTTGATCTTTTTAATAATATGCTTAGTCCGGAAATTTGAAGTAATTACTTAGCTTTATCGTAATATTATAAAACAAAAGTAAATAACAAGCAATACCAACATCATATGTGCTAATATAATGATGTTGGTTTTATCAAGATCCTATGGTAGAAAAAAAGCCCTTACCTAAAATTGTCTATTCCTGTTATTTTAATGTGAGTCGGGAGGGGGAACAATTCGTTCCGGAACACATTTTTAGTTATCAAATTTCTGGTTCATTACGTATAAATATTGGCAATAAGGAATATCAATTTAAAGAAGGTGACTTTCGCTTCAGTAAACGGAATGAGCTTGCCAAATTTATAAAGCAACCACCCAAGGGTGGCGAATTTAAAGCAGTTTCAATTCGGCTCGACCAAGAAACGCTTCGCGAGTTAAGCAGAGAATATGGTTATTCGGCAAACAAAAACTACAATAACAAACCAATTATTGAGTTAAAGCCCGATCCTTTATTTAAAAGTTATATAGATTCAATTTTACCTTACTTAAAATTACCACAGGAGCAAAATGAGCACTTATTTTCACTAAAAGTAAAAGAAGCAGTGATGATTCTTTTAAGAGCAAATCCAACATTAAAAGATATTCTTTTTGATTTCACCGAACCGGGCAAAATTGATCTGGAAGAATTCATGCTGAAGAATTTTCATTTTAACGTCGGCCTGAACCGTTTTGCCTATTTGAGCGGCCGAAGTTTAGCTACTTTTAAACGAGATTTTGAAAAGATCTTTCATCTTTCACCAAGCCGCTGGTTGCTTCAGAAAAGACTACAGGAGGCTTATTATCAAATAAAAGAAAAGGGAAAGAAACCCACCGAC
>DATMSZ010000426.1:0-67249 GCA_035565175.1 Pseudosphingobacterium sp. | reverse complement strand
GAAATCCGAAGAAAAAAAGGCAAAAGAAAAAGAATGACCATCTAACAGATTTAATTGACAAAAAGCAAAAAATGAGAATAGGTAGGTGTTTTTTTCAGGAGACAACACTTGTTTTTCTTTTATGTATTTAGATATGCATTTGGTCAATTATTTTACTACGTTTATATAATGATTTAGCTATTTCAGTCCAATGGAAATATCTTAGCATAAAATAATTTTCGACGCCATGGTAAAGCCCTTGTTCGATAGTAATTGGGTTATAAAATACAAGCTCTATCATATCCCGATCTGGGCATTGTACCATTTTCTTTGGCTGGTGATAACAATTGCTAACCCTGCAAAGGCGGCAGGAATTGCATTTGCTTCTCCCTTTTTTCTGCCGTTTTTATTTTACGTTTTTTTTCAGGCCGCAGCCGTTTACTTCAACCTGTATTTTCTGGTGCCGAAGTATTTGGAAAACAATAAATTCAAAATCTATATACCTCTTTTACTTTTTACAGTACTTTGCGCATCACTCTGTATCGTTTCGGGATACTATCTCGCTTCCTTATTATATCGGCAAACGGTGCAGTCCTTGTTTGACAAAGAAGCCTGCTTTTTCTATTTTTTTGGCATAGCCTTTCCTTCAACCTGTGCCAGCACGACACTTGCTATGAGCATTATGCTTACTAGGAATTGGATTCAGTCGAAAAGAAGGCAACAATTGCTTGAAAAAGAAAAATTGGAAACAGAAATAAATTTTTTAAAAAATCAATTTAATCCACACTTTCTTTTCAATACGATTAATTCTATATTCTTTCTGATTCGTAAAAATCCGGAAATGGCTTCCAATGCACTCGCCCGGTTTTCAGAATTACTCAGGCACCAGTTATATCAATGTAACGATATGCAAATATCTCTCGCCGATGAATTCGACTATTTAGATAATTATATGGAGCTGGAAAGACTTCGGCAAAGCCATCATATCCAGGTTTCGTTTGAGATAAACAGAGATGGAGTAGATCGCTTAACTATTGCTCCTTTTATTATAATGCCATTTGTCGAAAATGCTTTTAAGCACGTTTCCAGGAATGTAGATCGATCAGATTGGATAAAAATTCAGATAAGTACAAAGGGGCGGAGCCTACATCTGAGTGTTGCCAATAGTTATACAAACGGCGTACAGACGCAATCGCATGGCCATAGCGGAATTGGGCTTCAGAATGTAAAAAGGAGACTTGAATTGATTTATCCTGGAGCCTATCACCTCGATATAAGAAATACTGGCACTGTATATCAAGTGCAATTGCAAATAGAACTCTGTATGGTTTCTTCTGGGATAAGCTATTTGCAAAGCATTTAACAATGATCTATATTTAAATGACTATAAAGAGAGTATGGGTAACTTCGGACAATGAATAATTCACAATCAAAAATGTTACATGAATGATACAATGCGTGGTAACGGATGACGAACCGCTCGCCAGAGAAGGGTTGGCCGGTTATGTTAAAGAAATAGGATTTTTGTCGCTGTTAGCAACATGCGAAAATCCTGTTGAGCTAACTAATTTGTTAGGGACGCAGCATGTAGATTTAGTTTTTTTGGATATACAGATGCCGAAAATGAGTGGGATTGATTTTTTAAAAACTATTCAAAATCCGCCAATGACTATCGTTACTACAGCTTACCCTGCTTATGCACTTGAAGGATATCAGTTAAACGTATTGGACTACTTGTTAAAGCCTATTACTTTTGATCGGTTTTTAAAGGCTTGTAATAAAGCAAAAGACTATTTCGATCTTATCACAAAAGCTACGCAAACTGAAAGCACAGCAGAAGGTTATTTTTTTGTAAAATGCAGCAATAAGTTTGAAAAAATTCTATTTAGCGATGTGCTTTATGTAGAAGCCATGCAAAACTATGTGATAATTTATACGCAAAAAGGAAAATATATTACGCTTTTGCTTCTGAAGGATTTGGAACAAAACCTGCTCGGGAAAAATTTTATTCGCGTACACAAATCGTTTATTGTATCGATTAATAAAATCGATCGTATTGAAAATAATGAAATCTTTATTGAATCGTTTCGTGTACCCATAAGCAGGAGTTATAAAGAACAATTTATTGAGCAGGTAGTAAACCATAAGCTATGGGCGAAATCAAAATAAAGAAAACTAACGGCAAGACAAATACAGAGCCAATTGCCAGTTAAAAAGATAGATTTATAGCAGTTTTTATGAATGCTTTGTAATAAGAACGGAGATTTTATTTAAACGTCGGATTTTCCAACTAACCTAATTCTCAAAGCACATGAATGATTTATTCCCAAAGTTGCTCCGGGTGTTACCGCTAAATATTCATTTAGATATCCATCTACCAGCGCTTCTATTATTTTAGTTTTGGTTTCAATAAATTCAGGCATAACAAAAATCAGGAATTTATTAAATGAAATTCTTCCTGTTTCATCAACCGTTACAAGAACATCATATGTGAAATTTTTGTAAGCATTTTTTACTGTAACCTCATATCCTGGCGAGAGACTTAAATAATTTTCCATTTTGCCAGAAAGAGGATCTGTAGTTCCCTTTAGCGATTTAATACGAACATTAGCATTCTTACTCTTTAATACAACCGGTGTAGCGGCGAAAAAGAAATTACCTGGATCATGTTTAGTTGCTAATGATCTTTGATGTATAAAAAGACTGTCAGAACGAGTAGGTCTTCGAATATCGTCTAGTGATCTTTTTAGCCTATTTTTTATAAAATTTTCTGAGTAAAAGGTCGTATAAATATTAGATCGGTTATTATAAATAATTCCACCATCTACATTTAATAGTTGAAATACGAGACTGTCGTTTTCAATAGTTTTAATCCGAAAGTATTGTCTCCCGAAATTAAAAACAGAATCATGGCTGTAGTACATCGGATAGGTAATCGCATCATCGACCGTTTCTGTGCCTATTTTTACGGTGGAGTCAGAACTGAAATTAATAATCCATTTAGGCTCTAAATGAACTCCATTGGAGTCGAAAGCAATCCCATTTTCGAATGTTCGTCTAACTTCGAAATATGATTTGCCCAGGACCTTAGTAAATGATGGGCGTTTTGATTTTCGTTCATTCTTGCAGGCACTCAATAAAATAAGTGATGATAAAAATAACAAAGAATAAGTTCTAAGTTTAAACAAATTCATGCGGCCTGATTTAAAAAGTGTTCCTTGTAGCGAATAGAATAAGTTAGTATAGCTTATTAATTGGACTTATCACGATCTCATGGCTAGGAATTCGACTGCAATCTATATACAACAGATGTCAAGCGTCGGTCCGTGTAACCAGATATATAAGCTAAAGTAATACTTTTTTGAAGTGTACACAAATTCTGTGATTTAAATAAATATTTAAATATACAAGAGATTATAACTACGGTTACTACGGTTAGACCATTGCAAAAGGGCCTGTAGTTGCTACATAGAGGTCCAACATTGAAGAATAATAGGCAACAGATATGGGCAGTCCCTGTTTAGAACGAAAAATAGATTCATTATATCAAAATGGAACAAAATAAATTTTGATAAAGAATCCAACATATGGAAGTTGATCAAGTAAGATCTTTTGTGTCAAAGTGGGAAGCGATACCTGCTGCTTCCTATTAAGTCAATCATGTTTCAGAATAAACAATGCTGGGGAAAATTGTTGGAAAGAGGATTCATTAATTTAGCGTGCAAAAAAGAAATTTAAATTGATACTTTTATATCCGTAAAAGTAGAACGAAACATGGCATCAGGATTTTTTGCGATTTTAGATGATATAGCGGCTTTGATGGACGACGTTGCTGTTGCAAGTAAAATAGCGACACGTAAGACCGCCGGCATATTGGGCGATGATTTAGCTGTTAACGCAGAAAAAGCGACAGGCTTCCTGTCTTCACGAGAATTGCCGGTGTTATGGGCTATCACAAAAGGTTCTTTAGTCAATAAACTTATTATTGTGCCTATAGCATTGCTGCTCAATGTTTTTTTTCCGGCAGCTATAAAAATCATTTTGGTCCTGGGAGGATTGTATTTAGCTTATGAGGGTGTAGAAAAAATCATTGAATACTTTTTTCATCGTCCAAAATCAGGTCATGAGGTGATCGAAAAAAGTAAAAAAAACGATCATGATGCTGAAAAAGCCAAAATTAAATCTGCGGTAACTACCGATTTTATTCTATCTGTGGAGATTGTGATTATTGCATTAGGGACGGTTTTAGAAAAGAGTTTATCGATACAGATCCTAACCGTTTCGGTGGTTGCATTATTGGCTACAGTAGGCGTTTATGGCATAGTCGCACTTATCGTTAGGATGGATGATACAGGGTTTAAACTTATCAAAAGATTTAATGACAAAGGATTTTTATCAAAACTTGGCCACTTGTTAGTTAATTCGCTGCCAATCGTAATCAAAATTTTAGCTGTGGTTGGCACAATTGCTTTACTGTTGGTTTCTGGAGGTATTTTTGTTCACAATATCGATTATTTGCACCATATTCTTCCAACCCTACCTTCCACCATTAAAGAACTGGTGTTTGGTTTGGTGGCCGGATTAATAATGGTGGCGATCTTAGCGTTTGGTAAAAAGGTGTTTTCATCAAAAGAATCTCGATAAAGAGCGCATAGCCTTCCCTGACAGTAGCTACTTATTTGCTATCAACCATTTTGTTTGACTATAGGAATAATTTTTTTACCAATCAATTCGATGGAAGACATTAATTGTTGGTGACTAAGCCCTGCATTATCCATCTGAAAGGTAAACCGGTCTACACCGCCTAAAGCTTCACTATGTCGAAGTAGTTTTTCTGCCACTTGGTCGGGTCCACCTACTGCCAATACACCTTTAGGAGCGATCAAACTATCGAACTGCGTTTTAGTTACTGGCGGCCAGCCACGCTCTCTGCCCAATTTGGTCCAGAGCGCTGCATAACCCGGATAATAATCCGAAATTGCTTCCTCATTGGTCGCTGCAACATAACCTGGCGAATGCAGACCAACCTTTAATTGATCCGGCGTAAAGCCCGCCTCACGCCCCGCTTCACGGTATAGGTCAACCAAAGGGCGAAAACGTTCAGTTTCGCCACCAATAATTGCCACCATTAATGGTAAACCCAGCCTTCCTGCACGGACGAATGATTCAGGTGTACCACCTACTCCCAACCAGACGGGTAATTTTTCTTGCAAAGACCTAGGGTAAACAGGTTGGTTATTCAAAGCCGGCCTGAACTTACCAGACCATGTAACAAACTCTTCGTCTCGGACGAGCAGTAGCAACGCTAGTTTTTCCTTGAACAAGGCGTCATAATCGTTCAATTCAAAACCAAACAACGGATAGGCTTCTATAGCGGATCCGCGACCTACCACCATCTCTGCACGGCCTTTGGAAATCAGGTCAAGCGTTGCAAAACTCTGATATACCCGCACTGGATCGGCTGTGCTTAGCACTGTGACCGCACTCGAAAGACGGATGTTTTTGGTCCGGGCGGCTGCAGCAGCAAGAATCACCGCAGGAGCGGAATCTAAAAACTCTTTTTTATGGTGTTCACCAATGCCGAAGGTATCCAATCCGACCTGATCCGCCAATGTGATTCTATCCAATAACTGTTCCATCGCATCTACACTTCTCAGGGTATTGCTTCCATACATCGCGGATGCGAAACTATCAATTCCTATTTCCATTATTTATCTATTAAATCATTTATGCAGTACCCATATTGCCAGCATAACCGCTGACTATCGTGCCTTTGCTCCGCAATGAATATTTTATCTGTTTTCCTGTTTTTAAGAAAGCGCTCCAGGGGGAGGGCCGCCGGCAGGCTTTGAATGGTCTTTTGGTAAAGGAATAAACTCCTCATTATCTGTGGGCGGTAAAAGAATGCGGCCTTGTTTCCAATCTTCTTTAGCCTGCTCGATCCGTTCCCTACGGCTAGATACAAAATTCCACCAGATATACCGATCTCCTAAGTGTTCTCCACCAAGCATCATCAATGTGGTGTTTTCCTTTGCAATGATCAGCGGATCTACACCTTTCGTAAATACTAACAGCTTTCCTTCAGTATAGGTAACTCCGTTCACTTCCACACTGCCTCTAACGATATAGGTACCTCTTTCACTATGTTCTTTAGGAAGGCCGAACCTAGCCCCCTCGTCGAGTACGACATGCAGATAAAATAAGGGAGAGCTAGCTTTTACGTGACTTGTCAGCCCATAGGCGTCACCTGCTATTAAACGCATCCATACCCCCTTGTCGGTAAAGACAGGCAATTCTTCCGCTGTGTAGTTTTTAAATGAGGGATCTGCTTCTTCATCTTTTTCAGGAAGTGCTACCCATGTTTGAATCATTTCCAACCCACCGCTGGCCAGTATTGCGGGGTCCTCAAAACGTTCGCTATGAGCTATTCCCTTTCCAGCGGTCATCCAGTTCACCTCTCCGGGCTTTATCAGTTGCTCCACGCCCAAACTATCCCTGTGTGTTACATTGCCTTTAAGTAGATAACTTACGGTTGACAGCCCAATGTGTGGGTGCGGCAACACGTCCAAATTAGTTGTTGCTGGAACGCTAATTGGACCACCATGATCCATAAAGATAAACGGACCTACCATCCTCCTTAACTGGAAAGGAAGAATACGTTTTACGGAAAAACCTGGGCTTATTACCGCTTGCCGGGATTCTATAACTATATCGAGCATACTATTAACAATTAATTCCAAAGGTACCCATAAAAATAGGGTTGAAAAATGATAAATGATAATTAAATCTATTGATAAGATATCCCATTTTATTTGCAACAAAACAATATTAAGCCTTCGGGTTTAAGCAGCGTGGAAAAACGCCTTAACCTGATGAAAGAGGTATTAGAGTTTTCTAAAAATGAACAATTGGTTGCTTATTGCAAAGATATGGGCATTATTTAACCATTTATGCTAAATGTTTCAAAAATGTTTACTGCTTTACGGTTTCCCGTAAGAAGATCGTTTCTCGTACACATATTTTTGAACATCAAATAAATTAAGAGGTTTCATAGATTTCAGCTATAATCACCTAACCTATAGCCGCCAAGATGTAAGAGATTGCTTCCAAGTTTACCACCGTTTTCTGCCTTTAGAACTTGAGCAATCTCCCATTTTGGACATTCAAAGATTCAATGTTTTTCAAAGGAGCAAATAAGCTAACTCGTAATGAATCTCAATTCGTTTTACTTAACTTAATATCCATCCATTTATTCCATATGCGGTTATCATCGGAATATTCATGACGTGCGATGATCAAATTTTTCATTTCAAATATGGCCTTGCAACGATGATAATTTACCCCCATTACATTTTTCCCATACCAAACCCATGTTTCATCTTCTAGGTGGAGTTCTTCCGAACCTACCGATCCCTGGTTATCAAAAAATGGGGTGAAATAAGCTTGCTGTACAGGATCATAACCAATGATCTCAACACCATGTACTTTTATGTCGCCCATCTGACTATCAATATAATGAATCATAGCATATTCTCCTGGCAGCCATGCGTACGTGTCAATGGCGTCTACCTTGCCGATTACCTCTCCATTCTTTCCGTAAATATCCCCTGTAGTATGCCATTTCCCTATAAAAACATTCAACTTCGCGTTCTCCAGTTCTTGCTGAATTTTTAATTTATCGTTCATAACAATTATTATTAGTACTACTTACAAAGTTACCATACTATTCCGGTCTAAAGATGGGAGTTAACGTCATATGAAGGGTAATTTGCGGCCCCACCTCGCCTAAATCTTTATTTATTAACTGCAATTTGGGCTATTTGCCCGAGCATCGATCTAAACTTGCGTGTTAGAATGACTTATTGTCTAGCTGTCGATGATGCGGTAATACATACTAAATAATGCGATGACACTTAAGTACGAGCAGATAATTTAGAAAGGTAAAGTAGATAATTTAATACTTACGAGTTTGCACCAAAATAAACGGGATCTCTATCATTCCGGAACCGTACACCAAACGTCCGTTTTCGAACAGTTACTTGCACCAGTATGATCATTCCCGCCTTCCATGCGCCTTTTTTTAGGACTGGCATAAGCATTGATGTCCAATAATACCTGAATACAAGCCATTATTATAAAGGGTTATTATGAAAAAAATTATTCTTTTACTGTTATGTTTTTTGTCCTTAAATGTATTTGCGCAAGACACTGTCAAATTTAGCCCCGAAACCTGGAAGGCACCCTATTATCTGCCTTTAGATGGGTGGGGTATTGAACGGTTCCCTATGCCTATTGATTTCGCACCATCTATCCCTTACAAAGGTGTAGAAGACATTCGTTTTGCCCCCGGCTGGGGTGAGTCGGATAGTGAAAACTATTGGAGCTATGCATTTTTATGGCATATTGAAGGCGACCCCGAGATCAATGCCGAATCTATCAACCGAAATTTAAACGCCTATTATGATGGTTTGATAAGTCGGAATATTGAAAAACGCGGCATTCCGGCTAATATGGTTACAAAAACCAAAACCAAGGTTCATCTCCTTAAGAAGGCTCAGAAAAATGATAGGGCCACCTATTCAGGCACCGTCAATATGCTTGATTACATGGGTAAAAAACCTATGGTATTGAATTGCGTGGTTCATGTTACAAAATGTCCTGGAACAGATAGCGTGATCATTTTTCATCAATTATCTCCTAAACCATTTACAGACCCTGTCTGGACAAAATTGAAAGAATTGTGGACTGCTTTTGACTGCAAAAGTAAGTAATGCCAGTCTGGATTCACAGGAAGCCATGCTGCTTAGAATAAGTAAATGTAATGCAATGGTTGGAAAAACCTTTCTGAGGGTATGTATGTTAATTTAAAAAGAAGCTGGCTATGCAAAAAATTATTTCAATGAAGCTATATCATTTATGGTGAATTGTGCCGACCAAGGCGAGATAGATTATTACTGGCAGAAGCTTTCGGCAGTGCCTGCAGCAGAGCAATGTGGATGGCTTAAGGATAAATTCGGTATCTCCTGGCAGATAGCACCGGCCGAAATGGACGATATGATGCGTGAGGGTTCGCCAGAACAGGTAAACCGGATTACGCAAGCATTCCTACCTATGAAAAAGCTAAATATTAGCAAATTGCGAGAAGCTTTCGAGAACAATGGATAATTATCTTAAGGCATTATCTGCGAATAAAAAAACAACAGCGCCTATTTGAGGCTATTGATGGATTTTCGTAAGATATGTACCGCCTTCTCTAATTGATCTTCATTGAGTGAAGCAAACCCAAACCGAAAGGCATTAACCTCTGCACTTTTTCCCTCAAAATATACGGTGCCTGTAAGCCTTAGCCCCATTGATGAAGCGTTTCGAATGACCTTGGCTAAGGGAAAGTTCTTTTGAAACCTTAGCCACAACGCCATCCCGCCATTTGGCTTCGTAAATTCAATCACTTCACCTAATTGTGTACTTATTTGGTCTGCCAAAAAAAGGCATCGTTGCCGATATAACTTATTTGCCTTTTGGATCAATCTTGTCAACTCTCCATCTCTGACGAGACCGGAAGCGACGTGTTCCATGAAAACGTCCCCTCGTAAGTCGATGAGTACCCTCCATTTAGCAGCTGCCCGCACAAATTTTTCTGCGGCAACCATGTAGCCCAGCCGAAAGGGGGTTCCCAGCACTTTTGTTAATGATCCGATGTAAATAATGTTGCCGTCGTGGCTGCCGCTTGCTAGTGGCAAATAAGGCTCATATTGAAATTGGAAATCATAATCGTAGTCATCTTCGATGACTGCCAGTTTATAGTCCCGAATTAACCGGAGCAAATGATTCCGCCGCTCCATGCTCATGGTCACGGTGGTAGGATGATGATGATGTGGAATAACATAAAGTAATTTGATAGTATGATGTTGAAGTAGATCTTCTACCATATCAGTACGCATGCCGCAGTCATCAACAGGAATGCGAATGAGTTCTGCTCCAAGCCGTTCAAAAACCATATTTGCAAAGAAATAACTTGGCTCACTAACAATTACTTTATCTCCCGGGTGAATAATGAGTGACGCTGCAACGTAAATTGCCATCTGCGCTCCTCTTGTGGTAAGTAAGTTTCCAGGAGTGATATCGATTCCCCTTGTTTGATTCAGAAAAATGGATAATGCCTCTCTAAAGTCTGGCGACCCTTCTGGTTCCCAACCTGCGTTTATTCTTTTCAAAGTAGTGTAATCCAGTACCCTTCTGTATTCCTTAAGTATGGTTTCTACCGGTAGTAATCCAATATCGGGGAAGCCATCATCGACCACAATGTCAGATTTATTTGCAGAAGGAGAGGGAGGACTAAAACTTTCCAACTCTTTAAATAGAAATCCTGGATCGGCTTCATATGATGCCAATCGATTGATATGATAGGACTTCGGCCTGACGATAGGTAAGCGTGGGGAAACGATAAAGCCCTTACGGGGTAGACTATCGATCCAATCCTCAGAAACAAGTGTGTTGTAGGCGGCCATTACCGTTTTCCTATGCAGCTCCAGATCAAATGCCAATACTCTCGTACTAGGCAATTCGGTGCCGGGTAAGAGTTTTCCTTCCTGTATCAGAGCAATCAACTGTAAAGCTATCTGCCTGAAGATAGCTGTATCGCTGTTTTTATCGATGATGAGTAGATTCTTATAAGGAAGCATAATATAAAATAGTATAAAAGAACGGTAGGAGCGAATATAGCCTGGACCCACGTTAAATCAAAATCTGATATCACAATAGTTGACGATTCTGGTATAATACAAAACCGGATATAACAGTATCCTTGCTATTGTCACACGAATCTCAGAATAGGCTGGACTACCTATGTATCCTTTGCTGGTACATCATATTGGTTTTTGAGCAGAATACCTTTGTATCAATCAATTCAGTTACAGTATGAAGACAAATTATCCAATTGCACAATTGCTTCTGAGGTGTTCCCTAGGAATCGGCTTTTTATTGCCTGTGTTGGACCGTATCGGTTTTTTTGGTGCACCCGGTGAAGCTAACGTGGCTTGGGGAGACTGGCAGAATTTCATTGCCTATACACATACGCTAATGCCATATGTCAACATAAGTATGGCCTCATTTTTCGGTTTTTTGGCCACAGCCGGAGAAGTGTTGTGCGGTATCCTGCTCTTGGTGGGTTACAAAATAAGGTATGCTGCCTTTGGAAGTTTTGGACTGACATTGATTTTTGCCCTGAGCATGATGTTTTTTCTGCATTATCGGGCACCATTTAATTTCTCGGTATTTGTTGTTAGCTTTTCAAGTTTGATGTTAACTACGTTTCACAATTTTCCATGGAGCATAGATGCTTATTTGGATGCCAGAAAGGATTAACGAACATATCACTTCACAAACTCCATCTAGGCGATGGAATAGATTTAATTCACAAAAATGACCAAATTATTAGTAGTAAATGCTAGTGCACGCAAAGAGCGATCATTGAGCAGATATATGACGAATGTATTTGTTGAAAGCTGGAAGAAAAGAAAGCCAGGTGATCGCTTCATCTATCGGGAGGTCGGACAGGAGAACATTCCCCACGTCACAGAAAAATGGATCGCAGGCGCTTTTAAACCAGCCGAACTCCGGACTGCCGAGGACATCGAGGCCCTTAGATTAAGCGGTCAACTGGTCGCCGAACTTAAAGATGCCGATGTCATTGTAGTGGGCACACCAATGTACAATTGGTCGGTTCCCAGCGCACTCAAAGCGTATATAGACCAGGTATTGCGTGTAAATGAAACCATTCTGATCAGTAAGGACAATCCGGAAAACCCATACACAGGACTGTTAAAAGATAAAAAAGTTTACCTATTGATGGTTCGTGGTAATTATGGGTATGAGCCCGGTGAATTCTATGAGCACATGGATTTCCAGACCAACTATCTAAAAACGGTTTTTCGTATTATGGGAATAGAAGATATCGAATATATCGCAGTGAATGGAGTAGGCCTTGGGCAGGAGCCATCAAAGGCTGTCGCAGAAAAGGTCGAGCAGTTAGTCAATAAATAACATAAGAACTTTGTGAAACGCTGTGCGGTTTGTGTGTATGTTTGATAATAAGATTTTTTAAATTAATAGTTAACCCAATGAATCTGATAAGAGTAACAACAAGAGAGCAGGTAGCCTTCTGTAAGGATGTGCTATTTGCCTTTAGAACCAATTTGGACGAAACAACCTATGTTGACCGGATTATGGATATGATCGCTAACCAAGCTTATAACCTGGTTTATATACCGAACGAAAATAATACCAGTGTTGCTGCATTTATCGGTTATAGAACGATGCATATGCTCATGACAAGTTGGACGATTTATGTCGATGATTTGTATACTGATCCGGAACACAGGGGCAAAGGCTATGCTGGTTCCTTACTTGATCATGTTGACGATCAGGCAGCGGCCGCCGGTATTCAGTTTGTTCATCTCGATAGCGGTTATATGTTACATGACGCCCATAGGCTCTATTTGAACAAAGGATATGTGCTTGCCTGCAATCACTTTGCCAAAGGTGCATTTCTAACGAACAATCCAAAGGGATAAGCAAGTGCTGTAGATATTAGCCCTTAAAAAGCTAATCCTCCAAAATATATGTAGCAGCCTCAGCAAGCCCAGGTTGAGGCTGACTATCATAGCCTGCTATTGGTACTAACTTAAAATATCGAAACTGTTTCCGTACGTCCAAGTTCAAATACTGTTTCACGCGATCTACATTAGCCAGTTCGAACGTGCCAAGGCTTTCCCATGTTTCATTGTCATTACCCACAAGTATTTCCAGCTCTCTAATTTTTCGGTCACCATTTTTCTGAGCTAGCATGAAACCATCCACCTTTAATGGCTTACCCATATCAACTGTTATCCAATGGTCAGGGTAATTCGTGGGCGAAGTTGAATACCGTGTTATCCAGAAAGAGCTTAAGTCATTATCGATCAGTTTTATAGCTAGACGATTATTGACCGTTTCCTCGGAGCTAAACCCGGCTATTGACCAGCCTTCTGTCCGGTAGACCATTCGTATAGGTTCTCCAGAGGGTTTCTTTATCGAATCACCGATTTTTACAGGTTCGCCAAAGTTAGGTGTTCCATCTCCGTTCCAAGTGAATTTTTGGATGCGGGCATTTCGGCCATTTCCGCTACCCCCATTTGGTAAGCTACGTGCGTGGTAAATAATCCAATCTTCCGTACCATTTGGAGATTTGAAGAATCCGTTATGTCCGGGCCCGTAAGCACCACTCTCCGCTTTCATTGAAAAAACCGGTTGTGGTGTTTTGGTCCAATCTGCCGGATTCATTGGATCACCATCTATGTTGAGTCTGAGTAAACCCAGACAATATGTATCCACCCAAAAACCACTTGCCGAGTAAACCACCTGTACCTGTCCATTTGGATTAATGAGTATTTGCGGCCCTTCATTAATCGCATTACCGTTCATTTCCCACGGATATGTGGGGCTGGCGATAAGCACCTTTTCGCTACTAATTGTCCAGGGGTCGCTCATTTTGGCGATGTAAATCTGTTGCGGAGGTGCACCAGCATTACCGCCCGACCATAACATATAGAGTTGACCTTTATAGTCAAGTACAGTTCCGTCTATTGCCCATTGATTTGACGAATCTGCTATTTTTCCTTTCATTACCCATACACCTTGCATAGGGTCACTGGAACTATTTTCTACAACGTACATACGATGATTGGCGTTGGCACCATCGTCAGCAGCAAAATACATGTACCATTTATGATTGATTTCATGAAGTTCTGGCGCCCAAAGGTTTTTAGAATAAGGCATTCCCGGCTCGGGTACCCATGCATCGTGAGGACTTGCTAACGCCAATTCGGACATGTTGGCTGTTTTGTACAACACTAATTTTCCCCCTTGGGTGTAGGTGAAATAGTAATTTCCATCCTTTTGTGTTACCCAAGGATCAGCCCCTCGCTGTAATATGGGATTTGTAAATGTGTTATCAATATAAAATTCGGATGCTCCCTGCATTACCGGCTTTAAATTATCGCTGCCATTTCGCTCACAAGCATATAGGAGCAAAAGACATAACAAGCCAGAGAAATTAATACCAAAAGAATGAATGTTTGGATATCTGTGGTTTTTCATAAGGGCATAATTGGTTTTATAAGCAGTTGGATTGCAAATCCTTAAAATACAAATAACGAAAATCTTTCATAGATCAACTGACTCATTTTGTCTCAATAATTCATGGTTTTTGCTCATAACTCATGGTTTTTCCGTACCCATTGTTTCGATATAGCAAGAACATAATCTGCAGCTTGCGATCAGTAGAAATTTTACCAGCTTATATTTTCTTAGCTTAATTTTTCTATTAACCAACCTTTTATATCAATATAGTCTTGGGTTTGCTGTGAATGAGGTGGAAACATTTCAGTATAAGCCTTTTTGAAAATTGTTTGATACTCCTCTGGATAAGCATGACTAAGCTTCGAAAATAAATTCAGTATTTCCTTGCCTACGCTTATTTCAGTGCTTTTTTTCTTTAGAAATCTGCGACAACTATCTACAGCATATCTTAACACAATAATATTGTTCAATTCAAAATGTACAATGAGGTTAAGGATACGGGCATAGGACTGAATGTCTTCTCTCGTGTTTCCAAAGTTGGCGTTTATTATTTCATTTAGCCAACGCAACGACTTTACATATTCTTTTTTAAGAAAAAATATATTGGCAAATTGATAATATAGCAGCAGTATGTAATCAACAGGTATCGCTTTCCGTCGCTTTTCAATGAATTGCTGAATTTCATCCATCAGGGCGATTCCCTTTTCCAAGTGTTTGGAATCCCGGTACATTTCAAGCTCCACATTAAACGTTCTCAGCCACAAACGCACAGTAAACCTGCTTTCGTTTTTCAGTTGATATTTTAAAGGAACTTCACGGATTTTATAGATCAGCGCCGGGATCTCATCCCACCTTTTACAAATAAGATAAAGTCCGATTTTATTGCTAATAGCTGTGACATAGGAGTGGGGATCGTCTTTTATGCGATCTGGAAACCCCTCTAGAAGTTCAATGAGGCCGGAAATGTGCTTTTCGGCTTCCTTCATATCTCCTTTTATAAAACGTAGACTATATAATATATGTGCCTGTAATACCCGCGATTGAAGTGCGTAGGCAATTTCGCTTTCTTTTAATGTAAGGTCTCTTAAAGAATTATCGTCATTTAGGAGACCGCCAATGTTGATAGTATGTTGCCAGTAGGTATTAAGGACTTTCATCTTTTCAATCGCAGTTTTTTCTTTTACTAGCAAAGAATAAATATCCTGTCGCTTACCTGAGATCGCCAGGGCAAGCTTTCTTTTCCAGAAAAAGACTTCGGTAAGCAGGGGCAACTTTTCGTATTGGTCAGCGAGATCTTCTGCTTTCTGTATTTTATAATAACAAAGATCATATAATTCTTTATCAAAAAGCAGTTCAATATCCCTTAACAGATCAAGAAGCTTGGATTGTATGGATGTATCTGAGTGGTAATTTTTCAATGCTTTCAAGATAAGCTCCGTCAGATAGATTTTGGTAACATGAAGTTGCGACAAAAATCTTTTTCCTTTCAGTTTTTTTCTTATTCCTTCTTCATCATACTCTTTTTGTTCATCAATCGCATCAAATAGCTGAAGGTAATTGACATCTCTTCCACTCATTTCCGCGAAAATCCTGAAATACCGTTTTTCACTTTTTGAAAGTGATTTAATGAGTAAAAACAAATTGCCTTTTTTGACCATTGAATATTACGTTTTTTATAACTAAAGATACAATTTTAATAGAAATTAGGCATATATTTCACTTTTAGAAATATACGTTTTGTGGAATTTTAAGCTAGGATAATAACGAATGTGCTTATACATTTGTTCAGACGTAACGAATTATTCACTTAAAAAAATAATATTATGGCAAACGCTATCACCTGGTTTGAAATACCAGCAAGAAATTTCGAGAGAGCCTGCACATTTTACAGCCAATTATTAGGAGGAGATGTGCACAAAATGGATTCTCCTCGCGGTCTTAACTACGGTTTTCTTCCCGGCTTTTCGCAGCATGAGGTAGGAGGGGCGGTAGTACAAGGGGAAGGGTATGAACCTTCCGGTAAAGGAAGTGTAATTTATCTAAACGGAGGAGAAGATTTAAGTATACCTTTATCAAAGGTAGAGAAAGCCGGAGGAAAAGTTGTGATGCCGAAAACTTCAATCGGTGAAAATGGATTTATGGCCCATTTCATTGATACTGAAGGCAATCGGGTAGCACTGCATTCGATGAGTTAAAGATCTGAAGGGAGCATGTTTTCTCCCTTCCTTCTGTTTTTTGAGTAAACAAATAAAGATTATGACAACACAAGAAGTTGCTGATAAGTTAGTTCAGCTTTGTCGGGAAGGCAAAAATTATCAAGCTATTGATGAGCTTTATGCAGATAATGTCATCAGTAAAGAGCCAAAAGGTTCGCCTATGGAGGTGACAACAGGCAAAGAAGCAGTCAAAAAAAAGACCCGCCAATGGGAAGAAAGCGTGGAAGAACTACATAGTGCGTACTGTTCAGATCCAATTGTTGCCGATAGCCACTTTTCAGTCGTTATGGAAATAGATGCAACGTATAAAGAACGCAGCAGAATGAAATTACGTGAAATTTGTGTTTATGAAGTTAAAGATGGTAAGATTATTGCCGATGAATTCTTTTATAGAATGGGTTAAACATAAGGGATAAAGCCCTTTGGTTCGATAACTTTAAAATTGAACACGTTAGCTGTTTATATAAACTCCCCACATTTTAGCAGGAGTCGAAAAGTATAGTAGTTACGCACCCGATTGGATTCGGGTGCGATAATAAAAACCAACAAGCATTTGTACATATAACCAGCAAAGATCTGAACTCAAGGTTTTACTATATCAAATTTAAATGTTAGCAGTGACGGTATTAGTTCCCTAATAACTAAGTTCCAATAATAGGGCGTAAATGAATTTTATGCTTTTTCCTTCACAGAATTTCGAGATCAATTGCATCAAAGAGATTCTAAAAATGTCGTGTAAAGTGGAACGCTATTTTCAATTCTTTCCTCAGAAGAATTTAACTCCATTCCATAGTAAGCAAAAAATGGTTTGTAATCTGCTTTTATATATTCGAAAGTTAGCTCGAAAGGTCGGGTTAATTCTGTCAAAGTGTATTTGAATATTTCTGACGGACCGTATTCGTGTTCATCAGCTCCTAATGAGATTGCTAAGGCAATTTTCTTTCCCGAAACCTTGTAACCGCTTTTACTACCATAGGCCCATCCGTGCGTTAACACTTCATCTAACCATTTCTTGAAAAGAGGGGGACAATTAAACCAGTAATAAGGAAATTGAAAGACAATTTTGCTGTATTGCTCAACTAATTTTTGTTCTGCTACGACATCAATTTTTTCGTCAGGATAAACTTCATGTAGTTGATGGACAACATATTTGTCGGGGAATTTATTCAGCTCTTCAATCCATCTCTTGTTAATAGCCGAATTTTCAATAGTAGGATGTATAACGATTATCAGTGTTTTCATTTAAAAAAAATTATCTGCCACAAAAATAAAGTGCGTAACCTAAATTTTGTAGATTAGCAACCAATTGTATGGTACTATAAAAAATGTAAGTAATGTCTAAGATCAAAGAAACGTCAACAAATTTCGCAAACAAACAGGCATTAACTGATGAATGTCCGGAAGTGTATGCCATCAACGTTATCGGTGGGCAATGGGCTTTAGCTATTTGTTCCTGGCTGGTAAACGGAAAACTTAGATTTGGAGAGTTAAAAAAGCGTCTGCCAAACATTACAGAACGAATGCTTACTTTACAACTGCGAAAATTGGAGGAAAACAAAATTGTGAAACGGACGGTTTACGCAGAAGTTCCCCCGCGAGTGGAGTACGAACTAACGCGAATTGGCTATGAGCTAAAACCGGTTATTAAAGAGCTCGATAACTGGGGTGAGAAGCATAAAAAACTGAGTAACAAAGCAATCTTACAGGAAGAATCTATTGATTAAGTAAATAGGTTTCGTACTGATAACTATTTTTGCTTTGCCCGCGTTGCCAAAAGGCGAATGTCTTTAACTTCAATTATGCCCTTTTCATAGCCATGTTGTGCCACCTCGATCATTGCAAGCGCAATTTCCTCCATCGTATTGATGATGCCGGGGAAAACAGTACTAAAAATGGGAAAAAGCCAGGCAACAAATTTGTAAAAGCTCGGAAGATTTTTCTGTTCTTTTACTGGTTTCATAAAAGCCGGTCTGAATCCAATGGATTGTTTAAAAGGAAGTTGCATCAGATCATTTTCCGTTTTTCCTTTCACCCTTGCCCACATTATACGGCCCTTCTCACTGCTATCGGTACCGGCCCCGCTTACATATAGGAAAGTCATCCTGGGGTTTGGCTTTAGAGCGTTGGCAAAAGCCATTGTCGTATCATAAGTAACCTGACGGTACACTGGTTCTTTTACCCCCACACTGCTAATCCCCGCACAATAAAAGCATGCGTCATAGCCTCTTAGTTTTTCGTCATTCTCGGGTAATGATAAAAAATCTGGGACTATATATTCTTTCAACTTCGCATGTACTCTGCCGGAGGGCCTACGGCTTACGCTCAGGATTTCCGTTATATTAGGGTGTTCCAAGCATTCAAGCAGTACACCCTCACCAACCATCCCGGTAACACCTGTGATGACAACTTTCATGGTATTGGTTTTTAAGTAATTTAAAAAAGTTTAATATAAACAAATCTATAGAGTTTTGTTGAAACTAGAGGTAATTATTAATGCCACATTATAGGCAGGACGACGAAAGGATTATAACATTTTGGCAATTGTAATGAGCTATTCGCGCCGTTGTCAGGAGTGAACTTGGATGCGCCCTCATTTCCTTAAGATCTTCTCCATTGTCTTTCCCTTGGCTAGTTCATCAACCAATTTGTCTAAATAGCGAATCTTTTGCATGAGTTTGTCTTCGATTTCTTCCACACGATATCCACAGATTACGCCTGTAATTTTTGAGACATTCGGATTAAGGTTGGCCTGGGCGAAGAATGTTTCAAAATCCGTTTTATTGTCGATGTGCTGTTGCAAAGTCTGCGTATCGTATCCTGTCAGCCAGCATATTATTTCATCTAATTCCGCCTTCGTACGACCTTTTTTTTCTGCTTTTTGTATATAATGCGGATATACGCTGGCAAAAGACATTCTGTAAACTCTCGTATTATCCATTTTTTATCGTTTATCAAAGTTAATTTCTCAGAGTCGGCCGCAAGCAGGTGTCGCCATCAAGTTTACCAACTTTTTAATCAGCAACCCATTTTAAGTTTAACTCCAAATATACGGAACAACCTTATGGATACAAAGCCATGTCTCTTTTGGATTTAAATGATTTTTTTGATTAAATATGGACGAAGCGAAACATTTTAATAGATTTGCGGCTATTTAAAACAATTCTAAATAAATGTATAGATATCTAATCCTGTCTGCTATTATGCTGATATCGGAAAGTTTGTTTGCTCAGGTGACCTTAAAGGGTATTGTGGTTGACTACAAAAATCAACCGGTTCCTTCTGCTAATATTGTACTTTCAAAAAATATCAAAACGCAAAGTGATCGTAATGGGCAATTTTCATTTACTATTGTTGCCGGAGAGTATATGCTTCACGCAACAGCTATAGGTCATGGTCGTCTCGATACCCTTATACAGGTGAGGGAGGTTCCGATCTTCTCTTTAAACGTACAGTTGGGCAGGGCCACAGATCTTGAGCAGGTAGTTGTTTCCGCATCCCGTAAGGCAGAGACGCTTGATGAAGTACCTTCTTCAGTTACAATACTAAATAGTCGGCAATTACAGGAACAACGCAGTATAAGCGCCAATCTTAGCGACATTCTGGGAGCAACTGTTCCCGGTCTTGGTTTCTCAACAAACAGGGTTCAAAATCTTGGTCAGACGCTTCGCGGGCGTCGTGTATTGATCATGATAGATGGCATTCCGCAATCAACCCCTTTGCGTGACGGTGCTAAAGATATCCGTTCATTGGACCCCAGTATTATTGAGCGTGTCGAGGTTATTAAAGGTGCCACTGCAATTTATGGCAACGGTGCTGATGGTGGGCTAATCAATTATATTACAAAAAAGGCAAATGACCTCAAATCTTTCAGTGGAACAACTGAAATAGGAAGCAACCTGTCACTTGTTAAACCAGCGCAAACCAGTGGGTTCTATGCCTCGCAGTTTCTAAGTGGTAAATTGGACAAGACGGATTATGTATTTAGCGGTCGATACGAGAAGAGTGGTCTGTATCGAGATGCCAAGGGCAGAACTCTTTCACCAGAATATGGGATGAACGATCTGCGAAATTGGAATGCTTATGCTAAGATCGGTTATGATATCAATGCCGAACGACGTCTAGAACTCATGTATAACTTCTTCAAAAGTACACAGTACACTGATTACATAGCACAAGCCGGAAAATATGGAGATTTTGATTCGCCAACCACCGGCATTGCTGGCAATCGGCCAGGGTTGCCAGAAGGTACACCCTACAACCATAACGCCAGTTTACGGTATAGTGAGCAAGAACTTATAGGTAAAACAGATGTAGATGCCAACATTTATTTTCAAGATTACCAAACATTAATTAATTATAGTAATTTCTTTGAACATGATGGTCAGCCTGGTACAAGGAGTAAAAAATTGGGATTCAGACTCAATTTCCATAGCCCTTACCAATTTGCAAAGATGTTTTCGGGAGACATTAGTTATGGACTGGATCTGTTATCTGATAAAACGAATACACGTCTCACAGACGGACGTATCGTTATTCCAGAAATGAATATGCGTAATCAGGCACCTTATTTACAGCTCAAAAACATGTTTAGCCCGCATTTGGTATTTAAAACAGGATTGCGGATGGAAAATGTTGGTATCGATGTGCCTGATTATACAACCATCGGCATTCTTAACTCCGTTAGTGGCGAATATGTAGGCGGTGGTATTGCTGTAAACGGTGGGCAGCTTGATTTCACTGCTTTTATGTTCAACGCTGGTTTACGCTATAGCAAATGGCGTCCATTCCGGCCATTTGTGAGCTTCTCGCAGAGTTTCAGTGTGGCAGATTTAGGGTTGGTATTGCGCGCCGCCAAAGAAAACACAATAAGTAATACGTCCATCAAGGCTGTGAAAGCAAACAATTACGAAGTTGGCTTCTCTGGAGATATCAATAAACTTTCTTTTGAAGCAGCAGCATACTATAGCACCTCTACGCTAGGAGCCAGCTATGTGTTTGTTGACGGCAATCCACAAATTGCCCGATCACCAGAGAATATCTATGGATTTGAATTATCCGCGGCCTATCATATTCATCCGAAGATAGATATCGGTTCAACCTATTCGTACACTGAAGGAAAACGCGAGCTGATAGATGGTCGTAAAACGTATCTTGGTGGCGACCGGATTAATCCTCCAAAACTAACTGTCTATAGCAACATAAAACCGATAAACGCTTTATCCATTATGGTGCAAATGTTACATAGCTCAGGACGTAATCGGTTTGATTCCGTTAATGGTCTTTATACCTACGGTACAGGTCCTATTAAAGCCTTTACGATTTTCAATCTTTCATCAAGCTATGCATTTAGTGAAAGCAGTAATCTACGTCTAGGAATAGAGAATTTTTTAAACGAAGATTATTATACAGTAATTTCTCAATGGCAGTCTAACAATATGAGTTATGTAAAAGGTAATGGAGCCCGTGTAAATCTCAGCTTCGTTCAAAATTTTTAAAATCTTCCTGGGTACAGGGTTGAAAAAAAGTCCCTGTTCCGGTTATTTCAGACTTTTAGCCTTTTCATCGTACATTATTTTGTGTATTTTAAAACTACACCACCTGTCAAAAGTTGTTGAGTAGAAACGAGTGCTAAATTTCTTGAAGAAATTCCCTGTTTGAAGAGAGGTCTTCCGCTACCTAAAATGGTAGGTGCAATTCCGATGCGGTATTCGTCAAACAGATTATCGTTTACAAACGTTTCTGAGAGATTTGCACTGCCAAATACATACATATCTTTACCATCTTGCTCTTTAAGTTTAATGATTTCGGCAGAAGCGTTTTCCTTAATGAGCGTGGTGTTATTCCATTCAGCCGATTTCAATGTCTTAGAAAATACGATTTTAGGTATTTTGTTCATTAGGTCGGCAATTTCGCCTTTTGCTTTCGTCCAATGAGCCGCCATACCTTCATAAGTTACCCGTCCAAAAACAAGGTAGTCTGCTGCATGTAATTGTTCAATGCTTAATGTCTCAAGTTCCTGCCCCCAAACAGTATTATGAAAGGTTAAGTCCCAATTTTGATTACCTTCAAAGTAACCGTCGAGGGTAATAATGTTCCACATTATCAATTTTCTCATATTCTTTTCCCTTTATTAGCTAAAATTATGTTTATTCCCGACTCCGCTTTTTCCCGTGAGCCAATACGATTTCACCCCACCATCCAGAAAGTACTTGGAATAACCGCATCCGTGGTCGATACCACCGACGCCGTTAATTTCCATTGTCGCACCTGCATATCTTCTTCAAAAAGCTATTATTGTTTTCATTTCGTTGATGAAGTAAGATTTCGCCGCCTGAGTGATAAAATAAGACCTTGCAGATACAGCTCCTCAAGAGCCATGAATTATTTCAAGTTTTGCAACAGCGTCCTACAAGGTTTTTCCTAAATTAAGCATCTGGAATCTCTGGCTCTACAAGTTTAGCCAACTTTTCTAGCGATTCTTGCCAACCGAGGTAACACATTTCTACTGGTATGGCGGAAGGAATTCCTTCTTGTGTGATTTTAATTTCCGTACCCGCTATCGTCTTTCTAAGCCAGACAGAAGTGATCATCTCACCTGGTAGATTAGGGTCATCAAATTGATCCGTGTACTTAAGAAATTCATTTGGCTTAAGCTCAAGATATTTTCCACCAAACGAATGACCGTTAGAAGTAGAAAAATTTTGAAAGGACATTTTAAAGGAACCTCCTACCTTTACTGTCATTTCATGAACAGTACAAAGAAATCCATATGGAGGTAACCATGATGCAATTGCAAGCGGCTCTGTGAATGCGCGGTATACTTTTTCCTGGGGCGCTTTTAGAACTCTGTGTAATGAAACGGTGTTTTCTGGCATAAAATCAATTTTTAGGTTCCTACTCTTTTGGCTTTTCGGTTCCGCCCGTTTTTGGTATGGTAGCTGCTCCACTAAATATCGATGGCTTATCTATTAACGCCAACACTACAAAGGTGCTAAGGAATTTTGATTTTAATGACGGTCGTATGCGACAATGTTGCGGGTTCTTTGCGCCGCCAGGTAAAGGAATATAGACAGATACCAATCTACTCCACTAAATCACGGATTTAAAAAATAAATAACAAACCGGAAGTTGAGCATATTGTTATAAATTAATCGGGATAGAAAAGGAAGAGGTTAAGTCAAAACGGAGATAGATCGAAAATATGCTTGAATCAGCAGAAAAAAATACAGATATGAATTCCGGTCAAAATGTTTTAAACTGGGATCTACCTAATACCTTCATTTTTAAAGGTCAGAACGTTAAATATGGAACCCTGGGACAAGGAGAACCGATCGTTTTGTTACACGGAACCCCGTTTTCTTCTGTTGTTTGGCGCAGGATTGCCCCTTATTTAGCAGCCTACCGCAAGGTATATTATTATGACCTTTTAGGATACGGCAAATCGCAGAAATCTGCAGGTCAAGATGTTTCGCTAGGCATGCAAAATAAGCTGTTTGCAGCGTTATTAGATCACTGGGGGGTACAGCAGCCAGATGTTGTTGCGCATGACTTTGGCGGAACCACTGCCTTGCGTACCCATATTTTAAATGCCCGTGACTATAGAACATTAACTTTAGTTGATCCGGTAGCAATCGGCCCATCGGGCTCAGGCCTTGTACAGGCTGCGAAAAATCATCAAACCGTTTTTGAGGGAATACCCGCCTATGTCCATCAGGCGATATTGCAAGCTTATATTCAAGGGGCAGTATTCCATCCGCTTACATCAGATAAAATACAAGCCTATCTGGATCCCTGGTTGGGTGAGTCTGGGCAAGCGGCCTTTTATCGTCAGATTGCGCAAATGAGCGATCGGTACACTGATGAAATCGAAAACCGCTACAATGAAATTCGTTGCCCCACAACCATTCTATGGGGTGAACAAGACCAATGGATTCCTTTGGATCGGGGGCGTATACTTGCCGAACGTATTCCCAACGCTAATTTACAGGTCATTACAGCGTCCTCCCATTTGGTTCAGGAGGATGCCCCTGAAGCAATCCTAGCGGCCGTATTAAAACTGTTATTTGAAAAATAAGCTTAGATAAATAAGCTCTGAATGTAATCAAAAAATGTTATGAAAAGAGAAGCTAAATATATTGTACTTAAATTCATTGAAAGTCTAAATAGAGAAGACTTTGAAGCAGCCTACGAATTGTTAGCAAAAGACATGACCTTTGAAGGTGTCCTTGGTACGCGTAACGGATCGGACGATTACATAGCCGATATGAGGAAGATGAAGTTAAAATATAACATAAAAGAAGTCATGACTAATGGGAGTCATGTGGCAGTCTTCTATAATATAAATATGGGCGGAAAAGAAATCTTCAGTGCCGGATGGTATAATGTAAGTGAGAAAAAAATAGAACGATTCAAGGTAGTCTTCGACCCAAGGCCGTTGTTGGAAGAAAAAAATAAATGAGTAGATTCTTCTATTAGTTAACAGCACCTAAGGTGACGCTAAGAAAGCGCTTCTCAAGCTATCTTTTTCAATTGAATGATTGCCTAAATTCCAAAGGAGACATATTGGTTTTCTTTTTGAAGAGCTTGTTGAACGATTGCGGATATTCAAAGCCTAATTGATAAGCAATTTCTGCGACAGATAAATTACTTAACGCAAGATATTCCTTTGCTTTTTCAATCTGCTTGCCATGAATGTGCTGTTGGGCGCTTTGTCCGGAGAGTGAGCGTAGCATATCGCTCAGGTAATGTGCCGACAGGTTGAGTTTTCCTGCAAAATACTCAACCGTTGGAAGTCCATTGTCCAAGGTTTGTTCATGCTCAAAGTACTCCGTTAGCAGCTGTTCCATTCGAGCCAGTAAATCGTGGTTTACAGCTTTGCGCGTAATGAATTGTCTTTCATAAAAACGGTTACTATAGTTGAGTAGCAAATCGATTTGTGAGAGAATAATATCTTGCGTGTGGCGGTCGATATGCTGATATTCAGCTTCTATCTTTTGAAAAATTTCGATGACATTTTTCTCTTCCTGCGCCGAAAGATGCAACGCTTCATTCACGGCATATGAAAAGAAGCCATGATTTTTAATCGTTGTTGCCAAGGGATGTTTGTAAAGGAAATCGGGGTGAAACATCAATATATAACCTTGTCCGCATTCCTGGTTTATTTGCCGAATATCAGCTATACTCAACGATTGCACCTGTTTCGGGGCGATAAAATTCATTGTACCTTTATCGAAATCGTAATACTGCTGTCCGTATTTCATTTTTACTGAAACATCTTTTTTTAGTGATATACTGTAAAAATTTACAAAAATATGTCTCCAAATTTCACTTTCGATAGGCTTCAAATTCGAAACATTAGTCATGCTCACCAAGGGGTGAAGGGGGGCGGGTAACGACAACAGACGATGAAATTCGGATATGGAGTTGATAATGTGCATGGCTATTTTTCTTCTACAAATTTACAAAAAGCGAAGTCCGAAAAAGACACTTGTCTGTTTTAATTATCCTGCGAATTGTTTCCCGATTTCTTTTATGAACGCTTCTTTACCAATTTGCAAACGTCTTGCGTAAAGCATATGGGCATCTGCACCGGCTAAATAACGCACTTGGCTTTTACCGTCGGTTGCAGCTTCGTAAACAATGTCGGCGATTTGTTCAGCTGTTGAGGCCGATTTGAGCGCTTCTTCAATGGCACCAAGCAGTTTATTTTCGATCTCCTGATATTCGGGATGCGTATTCATGTCGAGCGACCGGCCTATAAAATCGGTTAAAATGCCACCTGGTGCAACGGTTTTGATACCAATACCAAATTTTCCCAGTTCGAACGACATACTCTCCGACCAGCCTTCCAGTGCAAATTTTGTAGCGTGATAAATAGAGTGTAGCGGAAACCCCATAAATCCGCCTATGGAAGTTGTACTGATGAACAAACCGCTTTTCTTTCCTCTGAAGTGTGGGATAAATGCTTTTGTCACGCGCAAAACGCCCAACAGATTGGTGTTAAATTGGCGCATGATTTTTTCATCACTTAGCCCTTCCAGCGCGCCCATTAGTCCGTAACCCGCATTGTTGAGAACTACGTCGATGCTGTGAAGCGCAATGGCTTTCTCAACCGTCGATTCTATTTGTTCTAAATTGCTAACATCGAGTGGTAGCAGCGTAATGTTTTCCAATTGAGATAATTCCGTTTCGTTTTCAGGGTTTCGCATAGTGGCGATAACATTCCAGTTTTTTGACTGAAATAGTTTGGCTGTTGCTTTTCCTAATCCGCTAGAAGCGCCCGTAATAAATATTGTTTTTGACATTGTTTTATTTTTAAAATTTTACAATGCAAAGTTGGGCAGAAGCGGGCAGTCAGATGTTTCCAGGTTGGGGTTAGTTGTGTTCTAAATGCTGATTGATTTCTTCTTTCTTATTAACTTATGCAGGCTTTAATGTTCTCCCCAACTATTTCACACTGGAAGGTCATTTGGAACTAACTCCTCTACCGCCAAATCTATCTGTACTATTTATTAGCCATGTAGAATTGGTTCAAAGTCATTGAAAACGAGATGATTTGACGAAATTTTGAAGCAAATTAAAAAACATATTACTTGTTAGGCCACTAGATTTGAGTCAATTTATTTTGTAACCTCTTAAAAACCAATTATTATGATGAAATCCTACTTACTAGTGGCATTACTGATCTTTGTATTTGCCTCATGCAACAAATCAGATATGATAAAGGACCGTCCAGATGCTATTGCCAATGGCACATCCTTTCAGGAACTGGCCGCAGAAGCGACTATCAGGTATCTAGCTGCACAGAACGGCCCGGATGAAACAAGCGCTTTACAGACGCTGATCAATGAGTCAGCTTCCGGTGATGTCATTATTATTCGAGCCGGAAACCATTATTTCAGCGGTACTACGCACGTTAACAAAAGCGGACTGACCATCAGAGGAGAGCATAATGCAACAGATCCTACCAATTATATGCGCAAGACCGCCGCAGCTTCCGGACAGGGTGTTTCAGTGCTGGATGTAGATGCTGGCATCGTCAATACGGTTATTGACTGGATTTATGTTGACGGAGGTATGCTGCCTGAACCCAATATTCGTGTTTTCGGAGATGATACAAAAATTTACAACAGTCATTTCCGCAACAGCGGGCATTCGGGTATTTTGATCCACAATGCAAACAGAATATGGATAGAGGGTGTAAAAGCTTACTATAATTATGTAGTGGGTATTTCCCAGTGGGGTAGTTCCGATAACCGCATTAAAAATTGTCAAACCTATGAAAATGGGGGGGAAGGCATCACCATCGACGGCGGTTCCCATAATTGTTTTGTGGAGAACGTTTGGATTTACAAAAACAATATTAGTAATCGGGGCGTGGGAGCCATTGGTATCGACGGAGTCAATGGTGCTAATATTTTCAACTGTACAATAGAGCAGACCAATGGGCATGCCGTACGCTTTCAGAACAACCTAAATCAACCGAATGATGGCTGTCAGGTTTATAATAATCGGATTATAAACAATCAAGGTTGCGCTATAAGCATGCGTCATCCACAACTGGTAACCAATTTCGGACAATGGGGAAACACTATGACCGGCAATACGGGCGGATCCATTTGCAGTGAACCCTAAGGCCTAAAAGTTATAATCAAACCCCAAAGCTATATAGCGCGGTAGTAGAGCGTATTGTCTCGATTATATTTTTTAATTGTGACAATACGCCCCCTGCTTCTTATTGTTATAAAATGGTGACGTGCAATACATCTATAGATGAAAATACTATATTTCAAACTTTGTGTCGTACAATTTCGCTGGTTTTCTACCTAGCTTAACCTTCTTGGTCGCGTATACGCCATTTTTTGATAACATACCTGATAATATCCTGTGATTATTTGCTAAAATATACTTAAAGAAACAGAGAGAATCTCTATAGTTTTATGAAAAATTATCAAACAATAAATTATCTATTTTAATGTGTTGATTTTCAGGTTTAATCTGAAGATGAACATAAACAATTTATTCTTACGAAAATGTACAAAGTAATCTTGCGTGTTATCCTGTTTGTTATTGTTTTGGCTGAGAGTGCTCACACCGTTCAAGCACAGAATGGAGATCAAATATTGGACGGCATCGGTGAAACCGGGATGATTGCACGTTATGTGTTTAGCGGAGATACTAAAGATTGGTCTCGAAACAATTTGCATGGCAAATTTCAAGGAGCCGAGGTTAAATTTGTTGACGATAAGCGCTTTGGAAAAGTTTTGTCGCTCTCTGGGGGAAGCAATGATTTTGTTGCCATACCAGGAGAAGCTTTAACAGATTTAGAGTCACTAAGCATATCAGGATGGATATACTTACGTTCGGATCAACGCGGCCAACATTTTTTTGATTTTGGACAGGATGCCACCAAGCATTTTTTTGCAGCCCCCGTTGGAGCAAAAAACCAAGAAGGCTACCAAACCTTAATAAAAACGGGGGATAAGGAAAGCAGCGTAGTTTCTTCCGCTATAGAAGCCAATAAATGGGTTCACCTTGCCATCGTGATTGACGTCCCTTCGAAATCTTTGATTACCTATGTTAATAGTAAAC
This sequence comes from Pseudosphingobacterium sp., assembly GCA_035565175.1. Classification (GTDB taxonomy): domain Bacteria; phylum Bacteroidota; class Bacteroidia; order Sphingobacteriales; family Sphingobacteriaceae; genus Olivibacter. Next base: position 38,345 of record DATMSZ010000426.1, on the reverse strand, counting down.
CTGTAGGTGAAGCAACGAATATTTCAGTGGAGCTAGCAGCACTATTTGCACTGCAATCAGGAGAAAAGAATAGACTTTACATTGGAAAATCACTATTGTCGGAAGATCCCTCTCTCAATGCCATGATACATGATTTTCGTATTTACCGTGTTCCTCTGACGAGTAAACAGGTTGCCGGAATTTATTACAATGCCCTGAGAGGTGGTCAGGAAGGTGCGGTAAATGTGGGTAAGCCCGAGGAAAATCTTCAACAGTTTTCTCAAACCGAGGCACAGCTTTATAATGCCTATTTAGTAAAAGTATCCGACGTGGAGGTGGAAACAGCAATAGGCGATTTGCCGCGTTTACCCAGTCACTTAGATGGAACTTATCGGGATGGGGTAGATGGCCCAAAAGTTCGTGTGCTATGGCCCGCTCCTACAGATAATAGCGCCGTTCTTCAAGCCGGGCAGTATACCGTTATGGGGCGTGTTCCCGGAACCGATCTACAGCCAAAGGCTATTGTCACCGTAAAAGAGTCTAGCAAATCAACTACGCCAAGCTCCAAGCTAGAGGCATTTCATTTGGACCAAGTTTCTCTGAATGCAGACGTTCATCAGCACCAGACTAAGTTTATCGAAAATCGAGATAAGTTTATAAACACCTTAGCTACAACTGATCCCAATTCCTTTCTCTATATGTTCCGCCACGCTTTTGGCCAGAAGCAACCCGAAGGAGCAAAGCCTCTGGGAGTTTGGGATAGTCAGGACACCAAATTAAGGGGACATGCCACAGGGCACTACCTAACAGCGATTGCACAGGCCTACGCGAGCACAGGATATGATAAGGCACTTCAAGCTAATTTCTCCGAAAAAATGGAGTATATGGTCAATACCCTTTACGAGTTATCACAATTATCCGGAAAACCGAAAAAAGCAGGGGATACCTATGTGTCCGATCCTGCGGCTGTACCACATGGCGCAGGAAAATCAGATTACGATTCAGATCTTAGCGATGAGGGCATCCGTACAGATTATTGGAACTGGGGTGAAGGATTCATCAGCGCCTATCCTCCCGATCAGTTTATCATGTTGGAAAATGGAGCTAAATATGGAGGACAGAAAAACCAAATTTGGGCACCTTATTATACCTTGCACAAAATCTTGGCCGGCCTGATGGATGTATATGAAGTGAGCGGGAATAAAAAAGCGCTTGAAATAGCAATCGGTATGAGTAATTGGGTATATGCCCGCTTGAGTCTGTTGCCAAAGGAAACGCTTATCAAGATGTGGAATACCTACATTGCCGGCGAATTTGGAGGTATGAACGAGGCAATGGCCCGTCTGTACCGTATCACAAACGAACCGAATTACCTCAAAACGGCACAATTGTTTGATAACATTAAAGTGTTCTACGGTGATGCAACACATTCGCATGGTTTGGCCAAAAATGTCGATACATTCCGTGGATTGCATGCCAATCAACATATACCTCAAATTGTTGGAAGCATCGAAATGTATCGTGTTTCTAACAATCCTGTATATTACAAGGTGGCCGATAACTTCTGGTACAAAGCCGTTAATGATTATATGTACAGCATCGGAGGAGTTGCAGGTGCACGCAATCCAGCGAATGCGGAATGTTTTATCAGTCAGCCTGCAACCTTGTATGAAAACGGCTTTTCTGCAGGAGGGCAAAATGAAACCTGCGCCACATACAATATGCTGAAATTGACCAGCGATCTCTTTCTGTTCGACCAGCGGCCCGAGTTGATGGACTATTACGAGCGCGGCCTGTACAATCACATCCTGGCTTCTGTAGCCAAGGATAGTCCTGCCAATACCTATCACGTACCGCTCAGACCAGGGTCTATCAAACAATTTGGTAATCCGCATATGACAGGCTTTACCTGCTGCAACGGTACAGCAATAGAGAGTAATACCAAGCTCCAAAATTCGATCTACTTTAAAAGTAAAGATGACCAAGCGCTTTATGTCAACCTATATATACCCTCTACGTTAAAATGGACTGCACGCAATGTAACGATAGAGCAAACGACAGATTTCCCAAAAGAAGACCACACGCGTCTCACTATTAAAGGTAATGGAAAATTTGATGTCCATGTGCGTGTTCCCGGTTGGGCTACCAAAGGATTTTTTGTGACAATCAACGGTAAAGACCAAAAGCTCCAAGCTAGGCCTGGTACTTATTTAAAATTAAGCCGCAAATGGAAAGATGGCGATGTGATCGAATTGAAAATGCCGTTCCAATTTCACCTCGATCCGGTTATGGACCAGCAGAATATAGCCAGTCTATTTTATGGCCCTATATTGCTTGCAGCGCAAGAGCCCGAAGCAAGAAAAGAATGGCGTAAAATAACCTTGGACGCAAAAGATATAAGCAAGTCTATTAAAGGTAATCCGCAAGCCTTACAATTTACCATTGATGACGTGGTTTTTAAACCATTTTACGAAACATACGGGCGTCATTCTGTTTATTTGGATGTTAGGTTAAAATAGTTTTCACTGTATAAGGTCACATTTTGTGACCTTATACAGTGAGCAAAATATATCGGTACGATAAAGCTCAATCCTTTTTGCATTTAATCAAATAAAAGGGATAGTTCTCGGTAATTTCCATGATCTCAAAGAGTCCGAAGTTGCCGAATTCTTCTTTAATTGATTCGGGATCGTAAAAGAACATTTTAACGCCCCCAAACATTTCATAACGGTCCTTGCTTATCAGTTTGCCCTGCCCGTATGTTTGTGCCTTTTTTGAAATAACTGTAAAGATCATATAACCATTCTCCGTAAGCTGATTGTAGCAATCGCGAATCAGTTTTTCCCGTTCATTGCCGGCCAGCAAATGAATTAAAGCATAACAGAATATACCGTCAAATCGTTCGTTGTCAAAAGGCATATCAGTAACCGAACCATGGTAGATAGTCATGCCTGTTCCATAGTGTTTTCTTGCTATTTCAATGGCAGTTTTTGATATTTCTATACCAGTTACCCGGATTCCATTCTCCACAAATATTTGTGCATTCCGGCCATATCCAATTCCCGGAATGAGTATATTGCTAACTGAATTTTTCAGAAAGAAATCCTTCGTTAAATTAGCAGAATGAGCGGGTTCAAAACCCCACATTTCTTGTTTTTCTATAAAATTTTTTTCCCAGAATTCTGGTTCTTGATTCTCGTTCGGCATAAACTTAATTATTGTCATGCAAGTTACCTATTTGATAAACATTCGTTGCCTCTTAATTGAGAAACCGTCGTCGCAAAGATCACAACAAGCTTTCATTCCAAAAAGATAGATCACGAACCAGGTTAAGCACATAAAGGCATTCTTCCCGGCAAAATCAATTAAAGCCCGCTCTGAACTCCAGTGGGCTTTGGTTGGTTTTTTGTTTAAATAGTTTATTAAAAGATTGTGGATGCTCAAAACCCAGTTCGTATGCAATTTCACTTACCGTTAATTGCGTGGTAGAGAGTTTTTCTTTCGCCTTATCAATCAGTGTGCTGTGAATAAGCTGCTGTGCATTTTGCCCGATAAGCGAACGTAGCATATCGCTCAAGTAACCCGGCGAAATATGCAATTGACCCGAAAGATATTGTACGGTAGGAATGCCCTGTTGCAGTGCTTTTTGATCGTTAAAATACCCGTCTAAAATGGTTTCTATCTTTTGCAGCATATCATTGTTTACAGCTTTACGAGTAAAGAACTGGCGCTTATAAAAACGGTTGGCATAACTGAGCAATAATTCAATTTGGGCAATAACCACATCCTGACTAAATTCGTCAATCCTGCTATTGAGTTCTTCTTCGATAATCCGATAGACCGAAAGTATGGTTTCTTTTTCATTATCAGATAAGTGGAGGGCTTCATTTACCGAATAAGAGAAGTATCCATACTGTTTTATTTTTTTTGCCAAGGGGTATCCAAGCAAAAAATCAGGATGGATGAGTAGTATGTAAGACGAAGCTGCACCTCCATACTCACTAGTCCCTACCAATTGGTGAGGAGCCAGGAACATCATGCTGCCCTCTTCAAAATCGTAATAATGTTGTCCATACCTCATCCTCCCACTACTTTGCGTGATGAAGGTTATTTTATAAAAACTTAACACATCATAAATCGGAACCTGATCAGGATTGAAAGGATTTTTCTCATTAAAATGCGTCAAACTAATCAACGGATTCTGTGGTTTTGGCAAGCCAAAGGCCCGGTGCACATCAGATATCGAACTGAACATAATGAGCTTATCTTCTCTTTTCATCCATTAAATGTATAAAAAAAAAGTAAAAAGGGGTAGTCTAAAAATTGTCGTCCACCGGAATGAAATGGAGAAACCCAAAGCTCAACGATGGCGATCTTTTATTTGTAGTTAACCTAGTAACAGCTATTTATTTATCAGCATCAGTTTTTAACGGAATTATGCATAAGTGTTTGCTTTTTTCTGTATTCATGAGCTCCCTACGGTCGGTTTTATTCTGTTACATTTCACGCTATCTAATGGCGCAGCTTTTTTAGATCCCCTTGAAGTGTCTTAAAATAATTACCACGGAAAGTGAACGCTGTCTGGACCTGTAAAAGTTCCCGAAGGACCATCTTCTTCAAGCGCTATGCGCACGGGCTCGCGCGAACCTTCTTCTACGGTATCAGTTCCCTGAAAATTGTTGAGCGCCGTAGCAGTAAATCCAGGGCTCACAGCATTCACTTTAATGTCGGTGTCTTCCAGTTCGATGGCTAAGGAGACAGTGATGGCATTGAGCGCGGTTTTAGATGCACCATAAATAACATCAAAGTGCTTTCGCCAAGGGTTGGATGGATCCATATTCAGCGTAAGCGATCCTAGTCCGCTTGACACATTTACGATGCGTGGAGCGGACGCAGTGCGGAGCAGAGGCAAAAAGGCTTGTGTCACGGCAAGCACGCCAAAAACATTCGTTTCCCAAACGGTACGCATTTCATCAATCGAAGCTACACTTGGGCGTTGAGCTGCCATGATTTCCTCCAGCGTGCGGTTTGGGTCTCCAGCATGCGAAATGGCCGCATTATTTACCAGAAGATCGAGCACACCAAAGTCACGCTGTACCTTTCCTACAGCTGCGTTTACAGACTCTTGATTAGTAACGTCCAGTTGTATTACGCGAGATTTTCCCCCAATTTTAGCTACTGCAGCTTCCCCATTTTGCGCATTACGCGATCCTACATAGACGGTATAGCCCTTATCGGCAAGGGCTTTGGCAATTTGAAAGCCTACTCCCTGATTGGCGCCCGTTACAAGGGCGATTTTATTTTCATTTACTTGCATAACTATTAGATAATTTTATAATACAAAGGTCTGCATACACCTATCACTTGATGTAGCAGAATCGATGCATTATGTAGCCAAATTGAGGGTGGCAATCTCATTATCTGAGAGGGGGTAAGGTGGTTAAACAGGTAGTTAAATAGGAGGAATGCATAAATTTAATAGACACGTGTTTTAATACTCGATATGACTACAAATAGCCGCATTTAGCCTACAAACAAAGAGAATGAACAGCTTATTTTTGTCATCAACAAAACATAATAGATCATGACACAGCAAAATGATAAAGTATGGTTCATTACCGGTGCTTCGCGCGGTTTTGGCCGTGTGTGGGCAGAAGCCGCTTTAGCACGTGGGGATAAAGTAGCCGTTACAGCACGTAAGGTAGAAAGCATTGCCGACCTGAATGATAAATATGGCAACCAAGTATTAACGTTAGCGCTTGACGTAACTCAACCCGATCAGGTACAGGAAGCCGTAACAAAAGCGCATGCGCATTTCGGCAGGTTAGACATTGTGTTTAATAATGCCGGCTACTCATTGGTGGGAACCATTGAAGAAGCAAGTGCAGCGGATATCCGGGCACTCTACGAAACCAATATTTTAGGGCCAGTTGCAGTGATACAGGCAGCTTTGCCATTGCTGAGGGAGCAAGGCTACGGCCATATCCTCGGTACTTCTAGTAATCTCGGCCATGTTACCATGCCGGTGATTGGCTACTACTGTTCTTCCAAATGGGCCTTTGAGGCTATCCATGAAAGCTTGGCGGCAGAAGTTGCCTCCTTCGGTATCAAGGTAACGATCATCGAACCCGGAGCTTATGCCACGGAGTTTGGCAGCCAGGAGTCTTTGAAGTTTGCGCAGGGAATGGATGTATATACTGATTTTAAAGCTCAGTTTGTAGACAGCCTCAAAAACATGGAAAGGGGCGATCCGGCCGCTACACCATCAGCGTTGTTTAAAATAATAGATGCAGAACAACCCCCGTTACGCTTCAATTTAGGTAGCCACAATCTTTCATGGACCCGTCAAGCTTATGCCGAACGGTTGGCAACCTGGGAGGCTTGGGACGAGATTTCTAGCGCCGCTCAAGGTTAAAAAAGTTAAATAAGCCATAACCGGTCACTTAAAAATCATCGGTTATGGTTATATTAGCTATTGAAATGAAACAACAAGATAAGAATCTGCATAAATTTGAGTCGCTTTCGGAGGCACATCGGGTTTTTGGTTTGCCCCATCCTCGGCATCCACTCATTAGTCTGATCAACGGAGCGCACACCCAAATTGAACTATTCAAAATTCCGCAACGCCATGTCCTTGGCTTTTATAAAATCTCATATAAGCCAACCTTGGGAGGGAGGTTAAAGTATGGTCAAGGTTACTACGATTTTGATGAGGGCGGTTTATTGTTCGCTTCCCCGGGCCAGGTTATAGGTGGTAATGAAGATGGTGCCGTATGTTCGGAATATACCTTATTGATCCACCCCGATTTCTTTTTAGGATATCCTTTGGCAAAAAAACTCAAACAGTATGGGTTTTTCTCGTATACCGCTAACGAAACGCTCCACCTGTCGGAAGAAGAGAAAGCAGTTATAATGGCCATTTTCCGAAATATTGAAACAGAACTGAATAACCGGATCGACGACTTCAGTCAGGATGTTATGATTTCCCAGATAGAATTGATGCTTAACTATGCTAACCGCTTTTACAAACGGCAGTTTATTACGCGGAAAGCGGTCAGCAACGATCTGTTACAGAAGCTAGAGGAACTTTTAGATCATTATTTTGATCAGGAAATGTCATCCAATCAAGGTACCCCCACCGTAAGTTACCTTGCGGATAACCTGCACGTCTCTCCCAGCTATTTGAGCGATATGCTACGCTCCTTAACCGGCCGAAATACACAGCAACATATACATGATAAATTGATAGAAAAAGCGAAAGAAAAGCTTTCCACAACTAGTTTGTCCATTGGTGAGGTTGCCTATACGCTTGGTTTTGAACATTCACAGTCATTCAGCAAGCTTTTTAAAACGAAGACCAAGCTATCACCCCAAGAGTTTCGAAAATCTTTTAATTGAGTGAACCTTACACTTGTAACCCATAACTAACGGTTCTTCACTGCTAATACGTTCATTCGTTGTGTTCATCTTATCAGTTTTATGTTGGTTATAACGTTAACCCTTTTAATCGCGTTATTGCTTCCTTACCATAAAAAGGAGAAAGGCCTGAATCTTTCTCCTCTTTGACAGTCAATCTTAACTGAAATTATATTCTAACCGCAAGACTTGCACTAAACCTGCGCGGCATCATTTGGTTTACATAGCTTCCCCAATATAATTTATTAGTTAGGTTATCTAATTTAAAGCTCAAACGAAAAATCCCGGTGTCGTAACCCGCCACCGCATTTAAGACGGTATAGGCTGGGATATAAAACTCACCGTTTCTACGTGACTGACTAATATAGGTCTTACTGTTATAATTACCCCCAATTCCCAAGGACAATCCTTTCAAAGTGTTATCCTGGAAGGCATAATTAATCCATAAATTGGCCGTTTCTTCTGGCCCCGTCCATTGCCTTAACCCATCAATATCTTCATTGGTATTAATTGCATGAGCTTTGTTATGCGAGTAACCCGCAATTACGTTGAACCCTTTTGCAAAATTGGCAATCAGCTCCCCTTCAAACCCTTTACTTACCTGGCCGCCATCCTGGATGCTAAATCCAGCTCTGCTGGGATCAAGCCGAACAATATCATTCACTTTAATGTCATAATAGCTAAAGGTCGAATTCAGCTTGCCGTTAAGCAGGTTGATTTTAAAACCCAATTCCCATTGATTTGCATTGCTGGGCTTAAAAGCATTTCTTTCGCCATTAGGCTGTACGACTGGCCCGTTATTGGCAAAACCATTCATATAATTTCCAAACAAGGAAACCTTTTCAGGAAAAACCTGATATACAAGCCCTAATTTTGGTGATAGGTTTGTCTGATTGTATTTTCCTGTAGTGGTATCGGCGGCGACATTATAAGATCCTCCTGAACTAAAATTATCTAACCGAAGGCTCGCCATCGCTGTAAAATCGGGCGTAATGTTAAACACATCCGAGAAATAGGCGCTGTAGGTACTCTGTGAAGAGATGTTTCTTATAGGAGTTAATTTAGAAAGAAAGGCATCAACAGCCTCTCTACTTATGTTAACATAAGCAGGATCTTTGCCAGTTAGTTTTACCTTATCAAATGGATAGGCAATTAAAAAGTCCTCGTTAGAACGGCTTGTATAATAATCCAACCCAATTACCAATCTATTTCGATGATTACCAATCTTGAAATCGCCCGTAAAATTTTGTTGAACTTCAATAGTATTGTAATTTGAGTTACTGTAGCGGATATTTCTATTTACCGAGTCGCCCTGAATTTCGTTCCATACCCGGTAACCATCACTGGAATGTTTGGTTTGTGATAATACAGTTTGCGATTTCCAGTTGTCCGATAATTTGTAATTCAGCTCTGTGAACAAGCTCACAGAAGGCTTTGATTCGGTGAGATCATTGCCGTGGTAGTATCGTTTCCAATTAATGCCTAAACTCTCTGTATTTGTTTTGGTAAAGGAATTTTCAGGAAACAGACGGTGAAAATCGTTCGCTTTTTGCTGGTAAATCTCGGCGTCAAATGAGATCGACAAACGGTCATTTACCCGGTATAATAAAGAAGGAGCCACAAATAATCTTTTGGTGAAACCAGCATCCATATAATTACCTTCGTCATGATAGGCGATGTTTGTTCGCAGCAACAGGCCTTTCTCCTTATTCAAGGGAGTATTAATGTCGGCAGTAATCCTGTTTAAATCGTAACCGCCAATCGTATAAGTTATCTCTCCTTTAAAGGTGTCGAACGGTTTTTTTGTTACCCTATTGATTAAACCGCCAAATGAAGTTAAGCTATTGCCGAACAACGTTGCCGAAGGACCCTTTAGCACCTCAATATGTTCGATGTTAGCTACCTCAATGCTGTTGTCTTTTTTGTCCTGAATGCCGTTTCTAATGAAACTGGCATTCTCAAAGCCTCTCATATAAAATGAATTGCTACCGTTAACCAAGCCTTGGCTAACTCCAGTTACATTCTTTAATACATCATTATAGGTAACAATTACTTGCTCCTGTAGAATCTCTTTCGGTACAATATGGTATACCTGCGGGTTTTCCAAGTTCTTTAATGGTAATTTCGCGACCTGATCAGACTCCTTTTTGCCAAACCTTCTGTAACTTGCGGCTATTTCTACCTCGTTAAGCTGATTGTTTGCATCATTTAAAAAGAAGTTCAGGGTAGTAGTTTCACCTTCCGCTACACTGATCTGTTTAGTTTCGCTGGGCATACCTAAAAATTTTGCTGTTATTTTATACACGCCAGTTTTGATATTGGCGATTTCATATGCACCAAGCGTATTGGTTTGCACTTTTGTGTTGCTTTCTGCTATAGAAACAGTAGCTGCAGGAAGTAAAGTCCCGTCTTTTGATTGCACCTTTCCCTTGATGCTTCCTGTTTGGGCCATAGCAGCGGGCAAACCCAGCAACGTAAATAATAAAAATCCTAAAAATTTGGTGAAATGTAAATGTTTTAACATCGCCGTTTGTTTAATGTTGGTACGATTGATTGTTTATATCCGAGGGCAAAAATAGTATTTAGAATCAATTATTATTTATACTAATTAAAAATAATAAAAAATAAGGTGAATGAATAGACCCTCTGAGTTCTAGCGCATTATTTAGAATACAAAACATTAGTTGTTTATAGACGTTAAGAAAAGTAATGGCAGGGCGTAAAACGATACGGTGAAAACCGCATTTTGAGAAATGTATGGAAATAGACTGAAACTTATTCTTTGATGAACAAATGACAGCAATATGGCCAGACAAATTTTAAATAAATCAGTTAAAGTTGACGGCATCGATATTTTCTATCGAGAGGCCGGAGACAGGAAGAATCCATCGCTGTTACTTTTGCATGGAGATCTTCCGGGTGCATCAGTAATGTTCAAAAATTTGATGATTGCTCTTTCCGATAGGTTTTATCTTGTGGCGCCTGATTATCCCGGATTCGGATTTAGTGCTTTTCCAAGCAAAGATCAGTTTGAGTATTCCTTCGGAAACATATCCAGCTATATAAACAAATTCACTGATGTGATAGGCTTAAAGAGTTTCACCGTCTATCTTCATGATTACGGTTGCGTTGTTGGTTTACGCCTATGTGTAAACCATCCTGAAAAGATAGAGCGGATAATTATACAGGACGGTAATGCCTATGATGAAGGCATCGGCCCGCAATGGGATGAAACGATAGATTATTGGCAAAATCCAACTCCCGAGAAGAAGGAAAAAGTTTATGGTTTTCTAAGCGAAGAAGGTATAAAGAAGCAACATACGGGAGGATTACCTGAAGAATTACTCACGAGGGTAAGTCCTGAATTATGGATGCTCGACTGGGAACTTTTGAAGAGGCCAGGTAATATTGATATGCAATTTGAGCTAAATTGTGATCTAAAAAACCACATGGAAATGTTTCCTGTCTATCAGGCGTATTTCCGTACCCATCAACCCCCTGCGTTGATTATATGGGGGAAGTATGATATATATTTCAGTGTGGAGGAAGCACCTTGTTATAAGCGAGACTTGCCCAATGCCCAAATACATATTATTGAAGGTGGCCATAAGATATTGGAGACAAATTTTGATGAAGTGTTAACCCTTATTAATCGTTTTTTAAGCTAAAAATCATAGCCTCAGTCAATATTTTTTGGTCCCCTGACAAAACGTTCTACAGCTCCAAGATTACCTCGATAATTGGCAGATGAGACAACGCCATCCTTTAAAATGAATTTTACTTCACAGTAATCGGTAGCATCGCTTCGTCCCGCTGCAAAATCATAGGCAATAATCTTGCGGCCATCTTTAAGATCTTGCTCTCTCATAGGCGGCCCGTAAACGAGATAGACTTGATCCTCCTGCTGTCTTTGCCATTCACTCATATAACGGTTATATCTTGCGAACAGTGCCGCACAGTTGGTAAGAATAACAAACGATAGGACTGCAAACAAAACAGAAAATCTTCTTCTCATAAATACTAAAGTATCAGGAAAAGCAACTCTAAACAAGTGAAGGAAGATATTTAACAAAAAGTTAATGTAGCAAAAATTAAAGATACAGGATTGGATGAAACCATACGCCATCAAACTTAGCGTTCCATTTGGAATATAAAGTTTCTCCACTCATCTGACACATTATCACGTCCCTAAGGATAAGCGGAAACAAAACCACCATTAAGAAAGATATGTTGAAAAAAATGTAAGTTTTTTACACCAGAACACAGCGGGAAGTTGACTATTTTCGTAATATGAGAACAATCATTACGCTTGCCGGAGAGAAGGATGTTACGTTGAAAAATATAGATCGAAAAGATCTTAAAGAGCTGGCTGCACTGGCCAATAATCCGGAGATTGCGGCGAATCTCCGCGATAGCTTTCCATCGCCCTATTCATTGGAAGATGCCGAGCAGTTTTTTGATCTCATCCGGCAGAAAAAACTAAAATACGTATGGGGTATTTATGTAAAAGATAAGATTGCCGGTGTAATTTCACTTATTCCTCAGGAAGATATCTATCGCCATTCTGCTGAAATCGGCTATTGGATAGGCAGTCCCTACCATGGCAAAGGTATTACCACCGAAGCGGTGTCATTGTTAACAGCATACGCCTTCCGCGAATTGAATATTTATCGCATCTATGCAGGCGTTTTTGATTGCAATAAAGCCTCCGAAAAAGTATTGTTGAAAAATGGATTCCATAGAGAGGCAGTTAAAATAAAAGCTATTATCAAAAACGGTGAGTTGCATGATGAGCACCTTATGGTTAAAATGAACATAGGATGACAGAAATAATTGCCGAAAAGATCAGTGAAAAAATAGGTGTCCCAAATATGGTCGACCTGCTCAGCTCTTTAAGTGGTTCAGACCTATCTTCACTACTTATAGAGGTTTACCAACAGCGTAGTGCGAGGCTTTCTGCGGGTTCGCTGTTGCAGCAATATCAGCAGAACAGCTTTGCCCAGCCTGCAGATACCGATATGCTTCTGATGTTGGAAAGAGAACTTGAGATATTACGCTATTTGCAGCAAATGGGCTATCATCCGCTTGAACTCTCTCCCGTAGGGCAGTTCGGTAGCTGCTCCGTCGTAGGCACGGTAAGCCAGAAAAAAATTATCTCTGCGATCCGTCATACAGAGGTAATGGCCGATGCCACCAATGCATTGGCCATTCATATGGCAGGTATCAGAAAAGCCAACGGTTTCAAAAGCCAAATACTACGATACAGTACCGTCCACAGACATGTCCGCGCCCTATATCGACGTGTAGAAGGCCACACGCCTCATTTTAAGGTGGCTTGTATGGTGGCAGCAGGAAGAGATACCGGCGATTATTCATTCGAACTGACTACTTTAAAGGAGCAATTGCTGCATATTTATCAGCTGCTAGGCAATGTCTTTGCAGTAAAGAAAATATATGGCAGGATCATTGCCCGCGAGGGCTATAAGGATGATGCCTTGTTAACACGGGTAGGGGAGCTATCTATGGGCTTGCCGATGAAAACGACAGTCACACAAGGTCACGATGAAAACAATTACTATAAAGGCGTTCAGTTTAAAGTATTGATCGAATTGGACGATGGATCTGAAATAGAAATTGCAGACGGTGGTTTTACTGACTGGACACAAAAGCTCACAGGCAATAAAAAGGAACGCTGCCTGATATCCGGGCTAGGTCTAAGTTTGCTTATCAAATTATGCACAAGGCAAGCAAAGTAATATTCGAAAACGAAAGAGGGCATCCTATACGGATTGCTTATCCCGCACCTGCGCTGCGGGCCTTAATTGAATATTATTTTGAATTAGATCTTCTTCATAGCCCTTCCATAAAATCAATAAAAGGATTGCCTGCTCTTAATACGCTCTTGGCATTTCAACTTCGGGCCAGTGATTGGACTTCAATCAATGATGCCAATGGCTGCGTACAGCGGTTAAAGGGTTCGCAGTTCCTTGGGCATCTAACCCACTCTTACAGTAGTATTTATGCCTCAGGCACCCAAATATTCTTCATTAAGTTGAAGCCTGGAAGTGCCGTAAGGCTATTTCGCTGCTCGCCAACAGATCTGGAAAACAACCAGTTGCCCTTGTCTTTCCTTTTCAACTATCCCAACTTTGAAGAACAGCTCATTACCGCCGGCAGTTTCATAACACGCGTACAGTATTGCAATCAGGTATTACTCAAGAAAACGATACAGCTTCCCGATCCTGGCTACAAGTTCAAAGTTGTTGAACACAGTATCCGCAAATTCGAATCCTTACAATTGAAAGGCGAAAAGGGACTGGAGCACTTATGCCACACGCTGCACGTAACCTACGCATCTATGAGAAGATACTTCCTTGCAACATTGGGAGTAACGCCGAAGTTTACACAGAGAACCATCCGCTTTAAAAAAGCCTTGCAGGCGTATAGGCAACACGGTTATAAATTCTATTATGAAGATTTCGGATATACCGATTTCTCACATTTCGCCAAAGAAGCCAAAGCATTTACAGGCAAAAGCCCATTAGAACTATGATTTAATAAATGAATGATATTCCACGTTATATTATACATTGGTTATCTTATTATTGAAGACTTTTTGTAACACACATTTGGAATTTTTTTTATTGCGAGAAGGAACCTCCTACTTCTTATATTATAAAATAACAAAAAGCAATTGGATTGAACCAGTCCAAAGTTTAATGATGAGGTTCAAATACGTTTTTTTCTTTATGTTAAAATGATTTAGTAGATTCGTAGCGGCGAACCGATAAACTACTCAATCCAATTAGTGTCACCTAGCGTATGTCATCCTATAAGCTATATACGGATAGTGAATTAATACATTTGTTAAGAGCGGATGATAGAACTGCTTTTTCCGAAATCTATGTGCGTTATGGCGAACGCTTGTATAAGCAGGCGTATCATGTATTAAGAAACCGGGAAGATGCAAAGGATATTGTGCAGGATATTTTTACATCCCTTTGGAATAAAAGGGCCGAACTCCAGATCAATAACCTTGCTGGATACCTATATATTGCTAATCGTAATCAGGTAATTAAATTAATCGCGCATAAAAAGATTAGCTCGGTTTATTTCGACTGGCTTCAAACAATGACAGAGGAAGGGGCTGACATTACCGACCATGCCATCCAGGAAAAACAATTGCAGGAGCTAGTAGACGGGGAAGTTCGTAAATTACCTTCAAAAATGCGATTAGTGTTTAACCTCAGTAGAAAAGCACATCTTTCCCATAAAGAAATTGCTGCCAAATTGCATTTGTCGGAAGCAACTGTTAAAACTCAAGTTAAGAATGCTTTACGAATCTTAAGAAGCAAATTGGAAGCCTTTCTATATGCTATTTTATTCCTCTTTTATTGGCTGTTTTGAGTTAATAAGAAAAAAATATTTTTTTTCTACCCCCAAGCGTCTCTTCGTCGTACTTTACTTTTAACGATCCCTATTATCCAAGCTTATGGAGAAAGAAAGAATAAAAGAGTTGCTTCATAAATACAGAAAAGGTTTGTGCACCGATGATGAAAAAGCTTGGGTAGAATCTTTATATAATGAACTGGCCAATCCTCCCTCTTCCGATCTAACGGACGAGATGATACAAACAGATCTAGCCGATATCCATAGCCGCCTCCCCGCTTTATCGAACCACAGAAGTTTTTCCATGTGGCCCAGGATCGTTGCAGCAGCAGTATTCTTACTTTTTGTTTCCATCGGGCTTTATTTTTTTAAAGAGAAAGATGTTAGTCAACCGCTTGTTCAAGTCGTTGACAAGGCCGAGATAAACTCGAATGATTTCGCACCTGGCACCAATACGGCTCTCTTAACATTGGCCGATGGATCGAAAATAGCATTAGATAGTTCCATAAACCAAAAGATCCTAGATAAAGGAGGAATAAAAATTACGATGACTGAGGATGGTTTGATTACCTATCAAATTAATCCCGGTATTAAAGAGCTAAGGTCAAATACTTTGAGTACCCCAAAAGGTGGGCAATATCAGGTCATTTTATCAGATGGCACGAAAGTTTGGTTAAATGCAGCTTCATCCCTCAGCTATCCTACCGTATTTACAGGAAATGAACGTAAGGTTCTATTAAAAGGAGAGGCTTACTTTGAAGTGGCCAAAAATGCGAAACAAACATTTAAGGTAATTACTGATCGGCAGGAACTGGTGGTGCTAGGCACGCACTTTAATATCAATAGCTATGAAGATGAACCCGACATTAAAACAACCTTATTAGAAGGCAGTGTTAAAGTATCGTCGCTTCAAACCAATCATACCATCCTTCTTAAACCGGGAGAACAATCCGCTTTAAAGAAAAGTGGGAAATTAAAGGTAGATCAGATAAATGCTGAAAATGCGATTGCATGGAAAAGCGGTCTTTTTCAATTTCAGGGTTCAAGCATTCAAGAAGCGCTTCGACAAATGGCGCGTTGGTATGATGTAACGATCGAATTTGAAGGAGAGGTGCCTGATATTCAGCTTTGGGGAGAGGTGCATAGAAATGCCAATGCCATAGAAGCGTTGGAAATTTTAAGCTATTTCGATTTAAAATATAAAATTTTAGCGGCAGGAAACGCCAAAAAGATCATTATTATCCAATAAACTTTAATCAATTAAATTATGAGAAAACTAAAAACGAAAATCACGTAAGTAAGAACAGGGTTAACAAAAAACCGTTTCCTAACGCCATTAGGAAACGGAATACATTGAGTTAACTCTTACCGGATAAAATCCGGAACACCAATTTGTTAAAACCTTTATTAACTCAAGCTTTACAAAAATAATGAAAATTAGACCTAAGACAATGGCCTGGGCTAGGCCATTATCCAAAATTTTTGGAAAACCAAGCCCAGTTCACTACCGAACCGCCAATATTAAAAGGAAAATTATAATGCACCTTAATCTTACATTTTTCTTTTTGTTCATTGCCTTGCTGCAGCTACATGCGACAACATACGCTCAAAAAATGTCTGTAAGCAAGCAAAATGCGACCATAGAAGAAATCTTTCAATCCGTTAAACAGCAGAGTGATTATGTCTTTGTTTACAATAGTAAAGAGATTAAAAGCTTAAAAGTGAGCGTAAATGCGCAACATGCTACGATAGAAGAAATCATGAATGAGTGTCTCAAAAATCAGCCTTTTACTTATAAGGTCAGTGGGCACAATGTATTGATCAAAAGAAAAAGCGAATCCTTTCAGGCTCCTCCGTCTTTACAGCAGCGGGAAGTGAAAGGAAAAGTAGTCGACGCGCAGGGCTTGCCTGTACCCGGTGTAAGTATTAAAATAAAAGGAACAACAGCAGGTACGACAAGCAATGCAGAGGGTTTATATACCTTGTCAGTGTCGGGGGCTGACGCAACCCTTGTATTTAGCATTTTAGGTTATGCCTTGCAGGAGATCAATGTTGGCTCGAACCCCGTTGTTAATGTAACTTTAACGGAGGAATCATCCGCGCTGGATGAAGTAGTGGTAGTTGGTTATGGAACGCAAAGAAGAGCAGACGTAACAACAGCAGTAGCTTCCGTATCCGCCGAAAATATTCAAAATCGTCCTGTTCAGAATTTTGGAGAAGCCATAGCGGGCCAAATGGCCGGCGTTCAGGTACAGCAAACCAATGGTGCTCCCGGGGGTGAAGGTTTATCCATCAAGGTAAGAGGTACGGGTTCCATTACCCAATCCAGCGATCCTTTATATGTGGTTGATGGCTATCCTATGGAAGGAAACGCCTTCCGCCTGATCAATCCATCAGATATCGAAAGTATACAGGTGTTGAAAGATGCCTCATCAACCGCTATCTACGGTTCGAGAGGTGCAAATGGTGTGGTGGTAATCTCTACCAAAAAAGGAAAAAAAGGTCCTCCTACTATTACTGTCAATTCGTTTGTAGGTTTTCAGCAGCGTGGAAAAGAAATTGAAATGATGAACAGGGATCAATATGTAGATTGGTTTGTTGATGGTCGGAATCAAGCGTGGTTAGATGCGGCCGTTATCCCCAATGATCCTAATCAAACACCACATAGTATCCATGACCCTAACTCACGGAGAAGTCTTTACCCGGGAGCAAGTGGTCAATACATGATACCCGACGGCACGGGTGGATATAAATATAACTTTTTGGATCCGGCATCTGTAGCAACCATGCCCGATAATAACTGGCAGGAATTATTATACCGGAATGCCTTAACACAACAAAACGAACTTTCCGTTAATGGTGGTTCGGAAAACACGCAGTATAATTTCTCAGGAAGTTATATGAAGCAGGATGGTATTGTGATTAACACCGACTATGATCGGTTCAACTTTCGTTCGGCGATCAATTCAAAAGTTAGCAAGACAATAGATCTTGGCGTAAACCTGATGGCCTACTCGGCACAAGGCAGAGAACAGGATCAAGGTAAGTATTCAGCAGTGATGTATGCCCTGCAATTGCCACCTATTTATCCGGCGAGAAATGAAGATGGTACGTATGGATCAATGGTGCGGAATCCCGAAACGTTGGTTGGAGACGTAGCCAGCCCCCTCGGCGTTGCTGATTTGGTAAAGCTCAATAGAAAAAGATACGGTTGGTTAGGAACCATTTCTGCCGATTGGGAAATCATGAAAGATCTGAAATACCGCCTGAGCATCAACGGTGGGATCCAAGATGATCAATTAAGAAGATTTGAACCATCAACAGTAGATTTGGATGCTTCAAGAGCACCGCGTCCGGCAAAAGGGGTTGACGAACGTAATACCGATTATGATTGGGTAATTGAGAATACCTTAAATTATACCAAAACTTTTGGTGAAAAGCACCAGTTTTCAGCCTTGGTTGGTTATACTACTCAAAAACACACCAATAACTATATGTATGGTGAAGCCCGTGGATTTGCCAATGATGACGTTGAAACCTTAAATGCCGGCAATATGTATCAGCTCTCTAGCACAGAATCTGCATATTCCATGATCTCCTATTTAAGTAGGGTTAATTATTCTTATGATGATCGTTATCTCTTTACAGCTACGATACGTAGCGACGGTTCTTCCCGTTTCGGCAAAAACCGAAGATGGGGTACCTTTCCTTCTGTATCTGTAGGATGGAGAATCTCAGAAGAAGATTGCATGAAAAATGTGGATCAGATCAGCGATTTAAAAATCAGGGCCGGATATGGTATTTCCGGAAATAACCGGATAGACGATTACGCCTCAATTGGTTTACTATCTCCTGGTTATTATCCTACCGGTGGAACTTTACAAAACACCGTTGATGTTGATCCCGATAATCCTATGGCGAATAGTAACCTGGGTTGGGAGAAAACCCGTCAATATAATTTAGGTTTTGAATTTGGTTTAGCAAATGATCGGGTTCGTATAGAAGGTGACTTTTATGACAGTCAATCGGTGGATCTATTATTGAATGTACAGGTGCCTACTATTACAGGTTACACACAACAACTTCAAAATGTTGGAAAAGTGCAGAACCGAGGTATGGAGTTTTCGGTCACTACCAGAAACTTTATCAACGCATTCCAGTGGAGTACCAATTTTAACATCTCCTTTAATAAAAATAAAGTGCTAGAAGTGGGGCCCGATCAACGGCCTATTTATGGAAGTGCTCCAAATGCTAATAATGCATTTATCACCACCATTGGCTTACCTATCGCCAGCTTTTATGGCTATAAGCAGGTAGGTGTTTTCATGTCACAGGAAGAACTGGACCGCTATCCGCATTTAGCTGCCGACAAAATAGGTGATGGCCGTTATGCCGATGTTAATGGCGATGGTAAATTGGACCAAAATGATAAAACCATTTTAGGTAACAACATGCCAGATTTTACTGGCGGGATCACCAACAATTTTTCCTATAAAAACTTCTCCTTGAGCGTTCAGTTTACAGGATCTTATGGCGCCGAAGTATTTAGCTTCTTTAAACGGATGGTAGGCATTTATCATGGCGATCGGAATGGTATGATCGAACAGATTGACCGTTGGCGATCACCGGAAGACCCGGGCGATGGCATTCACTTCCGTGCAACTCGTAATCCTACTGGTTGGCAACGTGATCCTTCATCGGCATGGGTACAAAATGCATCCTACCTTCGTTTACGTAACGTGAACTTCTCTTATAACTTCAGACAGCCGATATTAGATAAATTGAAAATTAAAGGATTGCGCTTATATGTAACGGGTAGTAACTTATTTACCATTACCAATTACTCAGGTTATGATCCAGAAACCAGCAGTGAAAGTGGTCTTCAAAAAGGAGGGGATTACTTAGGTTACCCAACAGCACGATCCTTTATTTTTGGTGCTAATTTAACTTTTTAACTATTGTTTATTCTCTCTATATAACAGATATGAAAAAGATTTTTTTATTAGGTATGGCGGTTTTCGTGCTGGCATCATGCAACAAGGATTTTATTGAACTCACACCGCCTTCAAACTTAAATAATACCGCCTTTTATAAAACTCAGCAAGACATTAATCAGGCTACCCTGTCGGCTTATGCCAGTTTGCGCGAACTCTATAATGGTACTTACTATCGGCTTGGTGAAATTCGGTCGGATAATACAACCTACTCCTGGCTGGCTGGTAATCCAGCCAATGAAAAAGGGGTAGATGAGTTTGCCTCTCCTCTTCTTCCGGAAAACAATTTTTTAATGGATTGCTGGGATGATAGTTACAATACCATTTTAAGGTGCAACCTTGTCTTAGGGCGAAGCGATGGTGCTACCTTTACCGATGAAAATCTTCGGAACCAATATAAAGCTGAGGCCAGCTTCATACGCGCATCTACTTATTTTTGGTTAAATCGGGTATTCGGCGGAACGGGGCTGAATGGTGAGCTACTGGGAGTGATTAAGGTGGATAAAGAACTTAGTCCTGATGAGGCTTATCAACTCGGCCGCGCACCATTGGAAGAAATTTATAATTTGATTATCAGCGACCTTCAATTTGCCGAAACCAATTTACCTGAAAGTTATGGTGGTGGCGACAAAGGACGGGTTACCAAAGCAGCGGCAACTGCATTATTAGGAAAGGTATACATGACGATGGCCGGTTATCCTTTAAATAAAGGAAACGAGTTCTACACCAAGGCCATTGAAAAGTTCAGGGAGGTGGTTAATAACGGAAAATATGCCTTAGTACCAAATTATGCGAATCTGTTTGATGTGAATATGAAAAACAGTATAGAATCGCTTTTTGAAATCCAATACATGAAAGGCTCACCGAATGGCGTTGCAGGCAGCCCCTGGAACAACAATTTTGCTCCTCGTTTTTCTGATAAAGAGGTAGTATTGGTTGGTGATAAAAGTGGGCAGAACGCACCTACACAAGACATGTCGAACGCTTATGAAATGGGAGATCCCAGAAAATATGTATCCATGCGCGATGGGTGGATGAACGCTAAAACCGGAGCCTTTGAAATGGATAAATATGTACGCAAGTATTATGATGTAGCAACAAGCGGCTCTGATAACGGCAATAACTGGATAGAGCTTCGTTTAGGCGATATTTATTTGCTATATGCAGAAGCTTTAGTACGTACGGGCACTGATCCTGGAACAGCCTTGATCTATTTAAATAAAATCCGTGAAAGGGCGAGAAACACACCCGGTGATCCAAACATTCAAACACCTACTAATTTACTGGCCGATTATCAATTATCGGATTTTGCCAATGACCAAGCGTTTCTGCTGGCGATCGAAAAGGAACGCCGTGTAGAACTTGCTTTTGAGAACCACCGTTGGTTTGATCTGGTAAGAACCGGAAGAGCAAAAGATATCATGATAGCAGAGCAGAAAGCAGATGGCTTTAACAACTTTACCTGGAGCGATGATGCGTTGGCTTATCCTATTCCGCTAACCGTTATGCAGTCCAATCCACAGAAAATAATTCAAAATAAAGGTTATACACAATTATAAATTTTATATCATGGCAATACAATTAAATCTCTTTCTTTTATTCCTGTTAGTTAGTGCCTTAAGCTTCAGTAGTTCTGCTGTTTATGCACAGGATAATAGCCTAACCCCGGAGGAAAAAGCTTCCGGCTGGCAATTACTTTTTAACGGAAAAGACTTGTCTGGCTGGTCTTCGCCTAAAGGTACTGCACTTGACATGGATTGGAAAGTTGAAAATGGCGTACTCTCTTTAAATGAAACGGGTACGAAAACACATTTAGATATGATCAGTGCGGATGAATATAGTGATTTTGATCTGCGCGTAGATTTTAAATTAACGGAAGGTGCGAATAGTGGGATCAAATATTTCTTTACACGTTATAATGAGGGCGGTTGGCTAGGTATGGAATTCCAAATTATTGATAACGCCCATCACCCAGATGCTAAATTGGGTCGGAATGAAAACCGGCAGCTCAGCGCACTGTATGATATGATACCGGTTACGAAAAAAGTAGCGGTTAAGGTTGGTGAGTGGAATCATGCGCGCATCGTATCAAAAGGCAGCCAAGTAACCCATTATTTAAATGGTCAGGAAGTGTTGCGTTATGATCGTAAAAGCCCGGCATTTGAGCAAGCCCGACAGCTGAGCAAATTTAAAGAAGCCAAACCGGCTTTTGGTTCGGTCAGTAAAGGCCATATTTTGTTGCAGGATCATGGCGACATCGTCTATTTTAAAAATGTGAAAATAAAAGCTTTATAAAATCCTATAAAAAAGACATTATGAACGCTAAATCAAGAAGAGAGTTTATTAAAAAATTGGGACTTGGCACTGCTGCACTAACCGTTGGCACCAGCGTATTTAATCATCATCCGGCCATGGCCTTCAGCGCCAAAAGTTATCGTAACATTGTAGGTGCAAATGAGCGCATCCAGGTTGCCACAATAGGTGTGAATAGTCGCGGAAGTAGCATGAGCGGCACCTTTGCTAGGCAAAAAAATGCAGCAGTAGCCTGTATTTGCGATGTGGATGAAAGGGCCATTCCAAAGGCTATGAAACGTGTCATGGATGCAGGGCAAAGCAACACGCCCCGTTCAGAGAAAGATCTACGGAAAGTTTTGGAAGACAAAAGTATTGATGCCATCTATACGGCAACACCCGATCATTGGCATGCACCATTAACCATCATGGCTTGTCAGGCAGGAAAGCACGTATATGTTGAAAAACCTATGGCACATAATCCAGCGGAAGGAGAAATGGCGGTAGCAGCTGCGCGAAAGTATAACCGTGTAGTACAAATGGGGGCACAACGTCGTTCTGCCCCTACACTCACCAAAGGTATTGAACTATTGCATAGCGGAATCATTGGCAAGGTGTATATGGCTAAAACATGGTATACCAACACCCGTAAGGAGACTTTCTTGAAACCAGGAACGGTTCCTTCATGGCTCGATTATGATCTGTGGCAAGGTCCTGCACCACGGGTGCCTTATCAGGAGGGCTTAATCCATTACGATTGGCATTGGTTTTGGCACTGGGGAACAGGTGAAGCCTTGAACAATGGTACGCATGAAGTAGATGTTGCGCGTTGGGGTTTGGGCGTAGATTTTCCTACAAGGGTGAGCTCTATTGGCGGGCGTTATCAATTTCAGGATGATTGGGAAACACCCGACACGCAGGTCGTAACAGTAGAATATCCTAACGCTACTTTGATATGGGAAAACCGAAGCTGTAATGGGCGACAGGTAGAAGGTTTAGAGCGGGGAATCATTTTTTATGGCGAGAAGGGAAGTTTGGATACGGGAGAAGATGCCTACAAGATATACGATTTACAGGGTAAACTCATCAAAGAAGAAAAGTCGGCATCCGCAACCGAGGGCCTAGCCGGTAGAAATACAGCAAGCCCAAGCTTAGGGATGGACAGTATGCATGTTGCCGATTTCTTGGATGCGATCAAAAATAACAGGCGGCCTAATTGCGACATTGAGTTAGGCTATAAAAGTACGGTGGCCATGTTATTAGGAAATATAGCTTGGAGAGTAGGACGCGATCTAAAGATTGATCCTAAAAATGGCCATATTGTAGGAGATGCA
This sequence comes from Pseudosphingobacterium sp., assembly GCA_035565175.1. Lineage (GTDB taxonomy): Bacteria > Bacteroidota > Bacteroidia > Sphingobacteriales > Sphingobacteriaceae > Olivibacter. The sequence goes on along the minus strand of DATMSZ010000426.1, from coordinate 14,941 downwards.
GAAGCAGAAAAACTGTGGAGCCGCAGTTATGAGCCGGGCTGGGAACCTAAAATTTAAGAAAAAAAGACTGCAGGAAAGTTCAACGTTTAAAGCAATGATCGAACCTGCAGCTTCTATACCCTTTGAGAACCTTAAACCAATATAAATGAATAAGCTAAAAACTATCCTCTTACTTCTCGTACTACCAATGTATGAAGTACAGGCACAAACACAAAATATATTAACTGCAGAAGAAAAGGCAAATGGATGGCAACTTGTTTTTGATGGGAAAAGCTTTGCGGGTTTGCAAAAACTAGCCGATGGCGGATGGGAAGTAAAAGATGGGGTGCTGATGGCAACCCCCATTCCGCATGGAAAGCAAATGGATGTTATCACTACGGCCATGTATGATAATTTTGAGCTGATTTTTGATTTTAGGGCAGCAAAAAACACCAACAGTGGTGTTAAATATTTGGTTACAAATACTTTTCCTGGTCAGAGCGGAACTTACCTGGGGCTGGAATATCAGATTCTGGACGATCTAAACTACCGCTATCCTGAGCGGGGCGAACTACGATCCGTAGCCTCGCTTTACGATCTTATTCCAGCTGATCCAAAAAAGGAAGTGAAAGCACTTGGCGAATGGAATACCGCCAAGATCATTGTGAACGGTAATCGTATCAGCCATTGGCTAAACGGCAAGGAAGTCGTCGCATACGATAGGAGTACCACTGCATTTGAGAAATTGATCCAAGTGAGTAAATACAAGAGTCTTCAAAATTTTGGAAAAATAGAAAAAGGACACCTACTTTTTCAGAATGAGGGCACACCCGTCGATTTTCGGAATATCAAAATTAAGCCTTTAACAATGGCCAGATGAAAGCATTATCTTATCGAGCCATCTCATCAAAACAAGAGATGGCTTTTTACTTTTTCTTTAAATAAGCTAGATCTTTTCGTAAGTAGCAGTGCTACCGTCTGAGGCGATCGATCCGCGACAAATCAGGAGCTTATTGTTTGATAATTTGATGAATATTTTCTGGTCTGCATTATCAAAAACAATTCTGTTCTTGTATTCAGTGCCGTCTATTTCAGCCGATTCTTCTACAATCACATAAGTTCCTTTCGAAATCACCGTCCCATTCTCAGTTATATGAAATTCATTTCCCGAGAATTCAATGGTATTTCCATTTCCTTTTTCGAAATCAGATGGACTATCGGCCACCTGAACGCCGAGAATATGTCGCAGCTCCCATTTTCCTTCAAGGGATTCCGGTTGTATTTTGGCCTTTTCGCAACCAAAAAATAAAGTGGCAAGAACGAGCGTTAACACACGTAGATTTTTCATAATAAGGCTTAGAATTTTTACTTAAGAAACGGACCAACTTGGCTGATAGCTACAGGTTTATTAAAATAATTAATGTAGTCTGATGCTAGCAGCCAGTAAGATCTATTCCTCCCGTAGGGATTTTATCGGATTCGCCACGGCCGCTTTGATAGCTTGGGAGCTCACTGTCAGCAAGGCAATTGCCACTGCTATAATACCGGTTAAAGCAAACACCCACCATTCTATACCGATGCGGTAAGAATAACTTTCTAGCCACGCATTCATAGCATACCAGGCAATAGGAGAGGCGATAACAAAAGATAGTATAACAAGTTTCAGGAAGTCAATTGATAAGAGCTGCGTCACGTTCCATACTGATGCCCCTAAGACCTTTCTAACGCCAATTTCTTTCGTCCGGCTTTCCGCCATATAAGCAGCCAGCCCAAATAAACCCAAACAGGAAATCAAGATTGTCAGGAAGGCAAATAAGCCTGAAAGTTTACCTGCCCGCTCTGCATTTTGAAATTTCTGTGCGTAATCTTCATCAACAAAAGTATAGCGAAAAGGATATTGTGGGTTATAGGTTTTCAATATCTTTTCCATTCCTGCTAAATTATCCGCTGTTGTATTTGCTGGGTTTAGTTTGATGTGAACAATCATTTGTGAATACCCTTTCGGACCAAATACCATCAGCGGACTCATGTTTTGTTGGAAAGGAGATTCAATGATAAAATTCTTAACTACACCAACCACATGAAAAACCAAGTCCCCTCCCCGTTGACGTATCTCCGTGCCGACAGCATTTTTTAACCGCATAGCTTTTACTGCAGCTTCATTCAAGAGGATGGCCATACTGTCAGTTGGATATTTATACACATCGATATCACGCCCTTCGCTTATTTTGATGTCGAAGGTTTTTGCAAAGTTTGCATCTGATCCCAAACGCAAGAAATCGATCTTTTCATCCGTTTTCGTGCTGCCATTCCAATAATATCCCCAGCTGTCACTCCATTGTTGCGTGATGGGATTGGCCGATAAGGTGACTGATGTTGCCACCTGCGTGTTCAGGAGCTCATCTTTAATGGATGCATAATGCTTGCGGACATCTCCTTCCGCAAATATGAATACTAAATTATCTTTTTTATAACCCGTGTCACGCTCCAGTCCATACTGAACCTGATGGTATATAATGATCGTTGCAATGATCAGAATGATGGCAATGGTAAACTGTATGGTCACCAGTATTTTCCTTGGAGTCACCAGGGCATTTGTTTTCTTGAAAGCTCCTTTCAGCACACTTACAGGACTGAATGACGATAGATAAAAAGCGGGATAGCTTCCAGCGGTGATACCTGTAAGCAATATAAAGCCAAGCGCGCAAAGCCAAAATAGAGGATCACCGTAGGGAACGAATAATGCTTTACCTACTAACTGGTTAAAGGCGCCAAGACTCAACTGTACAATGAGTATAGCGACTAAAAATGAAAGGGTACTGAGCAAAGTACTTTCAAGTAAGAACTGCAAAATCAGCATCTCTTTTCGCACGCCCGCAACCTTTCGAATGCCTACCTCTTTCGCACGTCGTTCACTGCGGGCTGTACTCATATTCATAAAATTGATGCAGGCAATCAACAGGATAAATATGGCTAGAATGGTAAATAATCGTACTGTTACCATATTGCCCGCTACCAGTTTGGCATTTTCTGATTTTCCATATAAATAATAACGACTTAAGGGTTGAGTAAACACTTCAGTTGTAGAAGCGTCTTCAGAACCCTTGGTATGGTCAATGGTGATGGTTCTTACCTTGCCATCAAATACCTGCTGGCTTGCGCCCGGTTTCAACAGGGCATAGGTTGTGGTTGAGTTATTGCCCCAATAGGTATCATTTTCACCTAGCTGGTCTAGATATGTCCACGGCAAGAGATAATCGAACTGAAGTAAGGTATTGTTTGGCAAGTCTTTCAAAACACCGGTTACCGTAGCGTTATGGCTGCTATCTACCCTGATCATTTTGCCCATTGCTTCGTCGTTTCCGAACAATGTTTTGGCAAACTTTTCTGTCAAGACAATGCTATGCTCATTGGCTAAAGCATTCTTAGCATCACCATGCATCAGCGGAAAGGTAAATACGTTGAAGAAGCTACTGTCTGTAAAAGCTCCTCGCACATTCAGCTTTTTTTCACCTACAGTCAAAAGAAAATTTGTATTCGTGAATCGTACAGCATCTTCCACTTCCGGATAGTCCGTTTTCAAAGTTGGGGCTAGAATTTTTGGCGTATTACCCCATGCCCAGCGGTAGCCTTCTGGGCTTATATCCCGGTTGTACATCACATAGATGCGTTCCGCCTTCTCATGGAAACGCTCCATGCTCAGTTCATTTTGCACCCAAAGTGTGATCAGTATCACGGCCGCCATCCCCATCGATAAGCCGGTAATATTTATCATGGAGTAAGCCTTGCTCTTCAAAAAATCGCGTAACAAGGTCTTTAAATAATTTTTTATCATAACCTACTCTTTGGTGTTTTTCTATAAAAAAGCTTCGTTCAAAAGTTTATGAATCAACCCCTTGCATAAATGTATGCTCACCCTTCATGGCGCTTTAAAATAGCCTATCAATTAATCGGCCAATGCAAAAAAGACGCGCGTAGATCAGAATAGGGGCGTTATACAATGATAAACCTGTCTGAATCCGAACACTTACTGTTCGGATTCAGACAACTGATTACAAAAACCATGGCGGGGCCATTTCCAATTACATGATAAATTTAAGTCTTTCAAGGAGCTTTCAGCCTATTTAACCTGTCGCAATATATACCCTGCAATGTCACGTTCACCCAGGTTGGTTGCAAAAAACTATCCCTATTTTTATAAAATGAAATTATAGAAAATGAGAAAGTTAAAATTACTAGTTCAGCTATCTGTTGACGGGTACGTTGGAGGTCCAGATGGTGACCTTGATTGGCGAACATGGAATTATGATGACAAGCTGAAAATCTTCGCAAATACCCTGCGCGATACTTGTGATACCATCCTTCTTGGCAGAAAAATGGCCGAAGTTTTTATTCCACATTTTGAAGCAACGGTGAACAGCTTGCAGGCCAAAAATGGCGATAGGGTGTTAGATGAAAAGTTTGCCTATGCCGACCGGATGGTCGGTATGTCAAAAATTGTCTTTAGCAAAACGAGGAAAACTATTGATGGTAAAAATGTTTCCGTAGAAAATGCCGACCTTGCAGTTGCAATCAAAAATCTCAAAAGCAAAAAAGGTAAAGACATGATTGTGTATGGTGGTGCAGGATTTGTTTCATCGCTTATCAAAGAAGGATTAATTGATGAGTTTAATTTCTTCGTTAACCCGATAATGATCAACAAGGGCTTGCGAATTTTTGATTTGCTTGAATACAGGCAAAAACTCTCATTGATAAATGCAACGCCTTACGCCTGTGGAATAGCCGTTTTAACTTTTAAGCTTAATGCTGAAATTGACAATTGATTAAACTAAATACGATGAGAAAGGTAATTGCAGCAATCAATATGACACTTGATGGATACTGTGATCACACAGCTATAATAGCAGATGATGAAATACATCAACATTACAGTGAGCTATTGCGGAACTCGGGCATCCTTTTATACGGAAGAATAACATACCAACTTATGGAAAGTTATTGGCCCACGATAGTGAAGCATCCAACAGGTAATAAATCGGATGACGAATTTGCCGTAATAATAGATGATATTCCCAAAATTGTCTTTTCCAATGAACTGAAAAATGTTGATTGGAAAAGCGCAAAGCTAGCAAAGAGCAGCCTTGTAGAGGAAGTTTTAGCGCTTAAGCAACAAGCCGGGAAAGACATTTTAGTAGGTAGCCGGAGTTTAATTGTAACCTTACTGAACCGTCATTTAATTGATGAATTCCAACTCAGTGTTCAACCAATTATAGCAGGGAAAGGCTTACAATTATTCGAAAACATAAATGATAGAGTCACTTTTAAACTACTGAAATCAAAAACCTTTAGCTCTGGCACAGTTACGTTTTATTACGAGCCGACAGAAAATAACCAATAGCAAAAAATCACGATGAAAATTAGAAACCTAGCTGATCTATTTACGATTCTTCCCGAAGACGAAAAAATAATCGTGGATGTTTTGCGACAGATTGTATTAGAAACGCTTCCTGCATATTGTAAAGAGAAAATATCCTATAATGTTCCATTTTTTTATGGCAATAAAGGTATATGTATTATTTGGCCTTCCACTGTTCCGAGGGGAGGGATCAAAAAGGGAGTTCTTCTAGGTTTTTGGTATGGGAACAAATTAAATGACGAAGATCGCTTTTTGTCTCATGGAACCAACAAGCAAATTTTTTATAAAATTTACCAGACACCAGACGAAATAGATGAAAAGCCAATAAAAAAACTTTTAAAGGAAGCACTTAAGTTAGATAGTACTTCTAGGAAAGCATGATAAGCTGTGCTAGCCAAACTGGTGGTCAACATGCAGCATTAAGAGATGGGCCAGAAGAAATCGTTATGTTTAACAGAGATTAGACAACTGTTACAATCATTTAGGTATGTTCCCATAGAAAGGGTAGTTATCAAAAGGTTCTGTAGTTTCTGTTACGGCATCTTTTGTGCTCTTCCTCCATTTCATCAAACGTGCTGCCAATTCATGTTGAACTTTATCGTATGCCGGGTCCTCCGCCAAATTTTTTAACTGATCCGGATCCTTTTCCAGATCATATAATTCTTCAGCTGGTCGTTTATCCAAACTCCATAATCGAAACTTTTCATAAGCCGGATCGTTTTTGTTCTTTAACAAAAGTTGTTTGGTAGGGCCGTCGTCAATATCCCCAAAGAATCTATTCGACTCGGTGTTTTCTGGATCCCCGGCTGGCCAACGTTTCGGGCGCAGGTTATTGATATACAGAAAGCGATCTGTCCTGATTGCTCGCATCGGATAGCTCAGGTTGCCCGCTCGAACAAATGCATGCCTTTCACGTTCGCTAAAAACCTCTGCACGTTGTTGTTTACTTTTACCTGATGTAAGCAATTCCAAGAGAGATTTTCCAGCCATCGATTTGGGCACTTCTATGCCTGCGGCCGAGAGAAAAGTTGGGGCAAGATCCACGAGACTGACCAATTCTTTGAGTCGCTTTCCCTTCATAAAATGTCCGTCCCACCGTATTATGAGCGGAATATTGGTGCTCTTATCATAGGCATTTGCTTTAACCCTTGGAAAAGGCATTCCATTATCACTGGTGATCACAATCAATGTTTGATCATAAATTCCTTTTTTCTTGAGCAGGGCTATCGCCTTTTCCACCTTTTGATCAAAACGTTTCGATTCAGCATAATAGTCGAGCAGATCGTTACGTACCAGACTATCATCCGGTAGCCAAGCTGGCACCTTTACTTTCAGTGAATCAATGCCTAGACTACTCCTAAGTGACGGGCCGTAGGGCCTATGCGGATCGAGGCTGCCTATCCAGAAACAAAATGGAACATCTGTCGGCTGATCTTGCATAAAATCTTCGAAGCTCTGGTACGATTTGCCGGCAGGATTTTCTTTATAGCCTCCTGCAGAGAAATTTCCCGGTCCCCAACCTTTTCCCTGCAAGCCTACCCGATACCCGTTTTCAGCTAAGATATGGGTGTAATTTTCGTGTTCCAAGGGCAGGGTTCCATGCAGATTACCGCCTTCGCCTAGTTGATGAGGGTATTTGCCGGTTAATATGCTTGCCCTGGAGGGAGTACAGGAAGAAGCAGTGCAGTAAGCACGTTCAAAGGTTACGCCGTCTTTGGCTACAGCATTCATACCAGGAGTAGTAATCGTGCTGTCACCATAAAGGGGTAATGTCTTGGAAAGATCATCCGCAATTATCAGCAAGATATTTGGTTTTTTGTTTTTGTTGGTGATGCTAACAGTTGCCTGCCCGAAAGCGCACGAAGCGGTGCAAACATTGAGAGCGATTAAAAGTGTTATAATTGGGTGCACCATTGTAATCTCTTTTAGCTTTATGTTAATTTTAGCCCGATACATTTCTTCGAATCAAGCCTTCGTTTCACACCAAGCTAAAAATACATAGTTAATAGGTGATTTCCAAATCAGCACCCCCGAATTATAAACTGGCTAATTATCAACCAAAGAAACGATGAGCGAATAATGTATTAATAAACATAGACAAACATGAGCGTTCATCTACGTTTATCGTGTTAGTGCAAGACGAAGCTTATGCTAGTTGCTCAACTTCAGGATAATCGGCCATATTAATAATAGTAGGGCCCTGATTGATGCTCAATTTAACAACCTGTGTACCTTTAAACTTCCAGTTCGCTAAATCTATCATACGAATGGCAGGATCGCCTTCTGTATGAAAATAAAACCTCCGGTTTTGCAAATCACTTACTACGGTCCATAACGTGTATTCGAGACTTTCTTTAAGATCTTTTATCTCCCGGACAGTGCCAAATGGTATATCAAAGGCATTAAGAATATGAAATGCCTGAAGTACGGCCTCCTCATTTGTTTGCACTGGCTGTACTGATTGCGAGTAAGCGACAGCCCTAATAAAACGAGAAGGAGGCGTGTAGTCTCCAGGTAATCCGAGAAAGCCCGTTCCTTGGCCAGTGGGTAAAATGGAAACCAGCTTGTTTCCGGTATCTGTCATATCTTTTAGGCGAAGTTCGTTTTTATTGATAGGCGTTAAATTTACATAATTACTTAAATTAGTATAATGCCAGTTGTAATCTGGAGAATTGGTCAAAACACCGATTGGGTTATCATGGATATTTAGTTTACCATTTATATATTCTACAGCCAATACATTTCCGGCCGCATCGTGGATATTATAATGCAAAGCCACCGGATTAGTTGTATTCAATCCTTTAGCAGCTACGGGGGCGATACCACTATTCACTTTCAGTCCAGGTAACACCTTTTTCACGTCCTCTACAGTCGCACATTTAGACAACAAGTAGGTACAAACATCCGTAGAACAGATAGACTGGTTTGCATCTTCAGATGGGACATTCATATAACCCGCATACCCAACAAAATAGAAAGCACCAACAGATAAGCCAGCCGAGTTAATGCCGTCTATTACAACATCCAGTCCCATTGTATTTAGACCAGTAATTTCATAATGAGAAGTCCAAGCCATACCGATAGTAGTAGAAGTAGGCCCGACACCGACAAATTTTGTTCCTTTTGGAATCACCAATGCTTGCGATTTTAGGTCAATAGAGAATTCCATGGTGCGACCATAAATTGGTGCGCCGCTTGTTGTTTTGAGTTGAATACCTGTACACATATTTTTAAGTTTTTAATTGGTAAAGACGGGGGGTAAAACAGATTCATATTCCCAGCGCATAGAATTTAATCACAAATTGCTGTTATTAATATCTGTGTTTAAAGCAAAGCCAATCTTACACATTTATGTGTTAAAAATCGTAGTGTTTAATCGTTCATATTGTTCAGGAAAAACAAAAAAGGCGGGTTTGTCGTGTTAGCACCCGTTGGCATGGTGTTAAAGATAAGGTGTAAACATCAGGGAAGCCACAATCTGGGAGATACCTATGAATATCTTGAAAGGTCGGTGGTCAAAGAGGTACCAAGCAATCTTAAACAGGCTCAGATCCCTTATTGGCGTAGCCAGTTCCTTCTCGGTCAGGTTTCCGAACTGTCCGCCAAACAATTTTCCGGTTCCGTATGAAATAAAAATAATCGCCAATAAAAGGCGTATCAATAAGATGGAGTTGCTCTTCAACGAGAGTCAAAGAAACGTTCATTGTAAGTTACAAGAAACAAGAAGAGGGGCCGATTCCACCTGTTACGTCTGAAATAGTATAATAAACTAGATTGGGAAATTGAATCAAAAGCAACCCATTTGGAAAGGACCATAATGTAACACATGTTTTTTGCTGATAGTCAATTATAGCGGTAAAAACCGCTCGGTTAATAATATGCAGGTGCTTTGAAAAACGAAGTGCATTCATTAACTTTGTGATGCAAAGTACTTTTTTCTATTTAATGAGTGGCATATGAGCATATTAGGGAGACTTTTGCGATGGTATTATGACGCTAAAGAAAACAAATGGATGCGTTATTTCACCGTTTTCTGCCGCATAGTTTTGGCCCTTGGTTTTATTCCATCGGGCATGGTGAAAATTATGGGTGAGCGGTTCACTGCTTTATCTGTTAATCACCCATTGGGTCATTATCTGGAAGCCTTATATTATACAGGATATTACTATACGTTTATCGGAGTTTTACAGGTAATAGTTGCCGTATTATTGCTCATTCCAAGAACCGCACTTCTCGGTGCAGTCATTTATTTTCCTATTATCTTAAATATTTGCGTGCTCGCTTATGCTGTTCGCTTTGAAGGTACCCGTATCACTACGCTAATGGTATTAGCATGCTTATACTTATTATGTTGGGATTATGATCGATTAAAATCCATTTTACCATATAAACAATCCAAAGAAGAGGATGGCATAACAAAAAAGAAAACGTTGAATAATAAATTTCCGGCGATGTTTTTTAGCTGTGTTTTTGTGACCGTAGTTTCAGTAATAGTAATAAACCAATATTTATATAAGATACGACCTGGTAATTCTTTAGTCGAATGCAGGAATGGATGTGCGGGTAACAGCGATCCGCAAGCATGTGAAATTTTTTGTGATTGTATTTATAACCAGGGAAAACCCCTTGATAGTTGTTTAACCGAATACAGGAAAGTAAAAAAGAATTAATGGAATAGCCAGATACTAAATTGCTGCTAACCATAAAATCTTTAATTTCAGTTTTAAGTTTAATTTTCACCAATCATATCGACTTTTTAACATAAGTATCAGGTTCGACAATACGCAAGGTTCCATTATATTCTGAAGCATGGAAATTAGATAATGTTGTTCCCAATTTGAAACCTTAAGAAATGTTGCATTTAACCGATATGATTATCAATAAGCTTTCCAATGGTGTCTTGATTCATCATTGTTTCCGTGGTGATAGCCCCTTCTAAAGTTGTCATAGACCAACTCCCCTGCGTATCCTTATTTATTATAAACGATCTATTGCCGATATCTTCAGTTAAAATAAACGTATTCTCTTGATCGGAAGGCTCAACATTAAAATCGCCTAAACCCGGTATTGTTAGGATGAATGTCTTCATAATCGTGTGTTTTCTAATTTAACAATGAAGACAATAAGTTGTGTGACAAAAGAGAATAAAAGTGAATAGCGTGAAGAATGAGTAGAACCCACTTCATATACACAATTATAGCTATATTAGTTTTAGATTATGTTGCCGTAAACTACATTTTCTTAATTTCGGTCATTATTTAACTATGGATATTTTTACAGATAATTGCTTATATCCTGAAGACAGCAAACCCGTATCAAAGCATTTCGCATCCTATTTTGATGCGGTGTACGTCGCATTGATTCCCTTTTTCAAACTACCTAAGAATGCAGCTGCCTCGGGGCGGAGCAAAGAATCGAAAAAGATTATTTCTTTAGAAGAAGCACAACGAGAAAATCCGAACCTGAGTCGCCTTGATCCAACCAAAACGCGCGTTATTTATGCTAGTGACGAAAGTTATCCGTCAGATCATGAAATATATAGGGGCGGGAACCTTGTCGAATGGAAAGAAATTCTGACCCAAACAAGCATCACTGATTATAAAGAGCTTAATAAAGCATTAATGACTTCAATTGGCGCTTTGAGAAGCGAGTTTCAAAAGCCAAGGGCTCTTCAAACACTAAAAGAATATACCGAAAACGAGGGGATCTTCCATCCAACAGAGGGGGCTTTTGATGTGTTCACAAAAAAGCGAGTTTATAAGCTTTTAAAAAAGTTTGTTAAATACCAAGTTGTGGTGACCGATGAATTTTATGATGAAATCAAACAACTAGACATAACTGCTCTTGATGAAGTATCTTTTATCGATCAAATAAAATTCAAAGATTATTACATTTATCCACAAGACAAAACCTTTCTATTCAGCATCAGTTGGGACTATTTTTTCTTTTTTATTGCGATAAATAGTCAGAAGGTAGATCCAAAGGACATTGAAGCTAATTTTGAAGGTTTTTGGGCCACAGAAAAAGATTCTCATCTATGGTATTGGTAATGAGAGTTCAAGTGGTTATCGGAAATTCAACTAACCATTGCCGATATTTCCTGCAATGAGAAACGTTACTTTCTTAATTTTTGTTAATACAAAAAATGGATGAATAAAAGTCAGGAAGAGGTCCCAGCTTTATATAAATATTTTTATAGTGTGTCATATCAACAGAATATGAAATAGGGCGCTTTCTATTACATAGATAGGGGCGTATCTTTAGTCATATTTGTTTTTGCTTTTACATTGAAACTTGTTATCTTGTATATAAATAAAATCGTACGACGGTTGATATTATGCAGACAAGTACCGTCTGTGAAGAACACATTATCATCAATATGGTACAATGCATTCATGAAACAAAATTTCGGCAACTTCAGCGAATTGAATGCTGTGTAAGGTGTGTAAATATAGTTCGTTGCCTTTGGATTAATATAATGTGCATGGAAATAACAACATCATTAACTTTTAATACAACAGATACTTTCGTATGACGCCACGCGAGATTCTCAGACAACATATCCATAAAACTATTCAACTAAGTGATCAACAGTTTGATTATTTTTTTTCTTTCTTCAAGCCAATTTCTTTCAAAAAGGGGCAGCAGCTTATTAATGTGGGAGACGATGTTGATTGCGAATATTTTGTGTTAAATGGCTGTCTGAAGACGTTTTTTGTAAACGACGATCAAAAAATGCACATTTTACAATTTGCAATGCAAACCTGGTGGGCATCTGACTATAATGCTTTGTATAATAATGAAAAAGCTTCCGTAAATATTGACTGCGTTGCAGATGCAGAAACTCTTTGTCTTCAGAGTGACGACAGGGAGAAGGTTTGTAAAGAAATTCGCGAAGTCGAAACTTTTCTAAGATGGCGTTCCAATAAAGGTTATATCGGTTTGCAAAAAAGAATTTTATCGCTGTTAAATAATGATGCCCGAAGCCGATATGAAGAACTTATGCATCAATATCCCGAGTTGTACAATCTTGTTCCAAAACATCTGATTGCGGCATATCTCGGTGTTTCAAGAGAAACGCTTAGCAGACTTTATAATAGTAAATAATGTGACCTGCCTCACAAAAAATTGTCGCTTTGTATAATGTGATCTACGTCACCTAATGATACTGTTTTTAATCCGCTACTTTGTGCCATCATTTTATGACAATAAAAATTTAAAGAAATGGACAAAGTAATTTTTAAAGTATTGATTGTACTTACCTCTCATGACCAACTGGGAGATACAGGTTTAAAAACAGGGTTTTGGGTGGAAGAGTTTGCGGCTCCTTATTACGTTTTGGCCGATGCCGGTGTGGAGATTACGATAGCTTCACCGAAAGGAGGCCAACCTCCTATTGATCCTAAAAGTGCACTTCCCGATTTTCAAACGGAGGCCACAAAACGTTTCGATACTGACAAGGCTCTACAGGAAAAGTTGGCACATAGCATCCCTCTAAGTGATGTAAATGAAAAAGATTATGATGCGGTATTCTATCCTGGTGGTCACGGACCGCTTTGGGATTTAACTAACAACGAGCATTCCATTAAACTTATCGAAGCGTTCTGGAAAGAAGGTAAACCGGTTGCTGCGGTATGTCATGCGCCAGGCGTATTGCGATTTGTAAAAGATGCTGAAGGAAACGCTCTGGTAAAAGGTAAAAATGTTACTGGTTTTTCGAACTCAGAAGAAGAAGCTGTTCATCTAACAGATGTTGTTCCTTACTTGGTGGAAGATGCGTTAAGAAACCTTGGTGGAAACTATAGTAAAACGGAAGACTGGAAGAGCTATTCGGTACAGGACGGAAATCTGATAACAGGACAAAACCCTGCTTCTTCCGAAGAAGCGGCTGAAAAACTGCTTGATTTACTGCGAAAAGACTAGATGGTTAATCTCATAACTTTAGGGAGTCAGGACATGGGGCCCGACTCCCTAAATTCCTAGGTTCATCTACGATAAATGAGCCATAGGAGCAATCGCTAATCTATTAATGGATTTTACCCTCTTTAAACAGCACCTCAGCAAACCCATCAACGGTTTCAGGCCGGTTCCAGTCGCGTTGCAGTTCACATATCAATTGATTAACAGAGATCAGCTGCGCACCAGCCTGTTCAATTCGTCTCAGCGCTATATTGTGGGCCTCTAGGGATGTTCCTCCTACTGCGTCAGCAACGGCATAAACCTCAAAACCTTCCTTCAAAGCGTCAATAACAGGAAACGTTAAGCAAGCTTCCGTCCATAGCGCTGTCATGATCAGCTTTTTTCGCCCTGTTTCTCTAACAGCCTCATAAAATTCCCGATCTTCCCAAGCATTGATAGAGGTACGGTCATAGGATGGGAGATCTGCTAACACCTCCTTCAAGGGGGCAACTGTTTCCTGGTTTCTACCCGTCTGCACATTGACGGTAGATAAAACCACCGGAAGATCATACAGGCGGGCAGTTTTAGCTGTCCGTGTAATTTGAGTAACCAACCAGTCTTGGTCCATTGACTTGATGGATGAAACCTGTACCGGTTGATAATCGATAATGATAAGTGCTGCATTCTGTGGGGTCAGCAAATGATCCATTTTGGGATCCCTAATAGGTGTTGTACTGCTCATAATGAAATACTAAAAATTTTACAACTCTTGCCAATGTTTTAATGTTCATTGTTTAAGTTATTTTCTGGTCGTAAAATTATGAACCTCCAACAGAAGTACCGTTAACCTATGTTAGGAAAAGAAGTGAGTAAGAAATTATTTGAGTTTTTTTCTGGAAAGATTTCTCCGAACCCTACTTAAACTTTCTGGTGCAAGGCCGAGATAAGAGGCTATCATGGACTGTGGAACGCGTGATATGATGTTAGGATAAAGTTTCATAAAGTTCAGGTAGCGTTCTTCAGCAGAAAGACTCAGTAATTCATTTACTCGATTTTGTAGGTGGCGAATATGGTTATGTAATAGTATATTGTTGAATTCTACAAATTCAGTATGGTTTTGGCAGAAGCCTTTTAGAAATTCTTCATTTAACGCCAATACTTCGCTATCCTCAAGCGACTCAATAAAGAAATTTGAGGTGTTTTTAAAAAACATACTTTCCCGATCGACAATAAACCAACCTTCCGGCGCAAATTGTAGAACGTGCTCATTCCCTTTTGTATCCACAGAGAAATAGCGTATCAAGCCTTTTAGAACATAAAAGGTGTGATCGCAATATTCTCCCGGCGATAGTAATAGTTTCTTAGCAGGTACTTGCCTAGCAGAATTTTTTGCTAAATAAGCTTCAATCAGAGCAGTTATTTCAAACATATTAAATCTCTAGGGGCAAAAAATCAACATCTTTTTTTTCAATGGATATAAGTTGACGCACAAATATCAGCAACCTAGCTAAAACAGAAAGATGATATTTGTCAGAAAAAAAGGTAGATAAAAGTCTACTTTCTAATCTGGTAAAAACGAAAAGGTGTTTTATTTTAGATATAGCTGGCGTTTGACACGGCTTAACGTATCCTTATTGATACCGAGAT
>DATMSZ010000425.1:0-107215 GCA_035565175.1 Pseudosphingobacterium sp. | reverse complement strand
ATTTTTATTTATTGTTCTTTTCCTTGACGAAAAGAACCAAAACTCAAGGCTACATGATTTTCGCTAAAAAATTTGTCCTTCCCCTCAACTAAGTGGAGCCGTTCGTTTCACTCACTTCTTCACTTAGCCCTTACCTACCCCACACAAATTTTTCTTAACGCTCATCTCATGAGGCCGGTCCTGCAAGCGTGCCGTTCTTGCTAATGCTTCACCATTAATATTTCCGTCACGCACAACTCGTAACTGACAACTCGCAACTACATTGGCTCATCATCACATTGACTAATTGGCTAATTATTCCTTCGTTTTCGTCATTAAGCGTACGCAACCAATCAAACCGGCTCTCAGTAAGGGTTGATCGCCTAAGCGATAAGGTGCCGTGGTATGTGTAACACGCTTTTCTTCAGGCAAATCTTTATCTCCTATCAAACGGTTCGCCCAGGTATTGGTTACTGCTATTTCTAATTGATTTTCACCCTTTTTTAGCGCATCTTTAATATTTAAACGATAAGGTGCTGTCCATAAGGTTCCACAATCCTTCCCATTTACTTTAACTGTAGCGATGTTGGCAAGTTCATCTAACTGAAGCCATATTTCCTGATCTCCTCCTTTCCACTGAAACGTTTTTCGATAAATTGCAGTACCTGAATAATAACGAATCGCAGGATTTATATGCTGGCTCCAATCGGTCAATTCTTCAAAAACGACAGGCTTGTCGGGACCTCCAAATGTTGGATCGAACTGTACTTTCCATGGACCTTTCATTTCTAAGTAAGGCTTAAATGTATCCCAATTTAACCCTAAGTTGACTTTCTCCTTATCGGTAGGTTCTTCCATTAGCACAAAAAGCGACGCATTGGCTGCAAGCTTTAAAGGAATCTCTGTTCGCCCTTCTTTTATTTGCCATTGACTTACCTCATGTTCTCTACCATTTACTGCATCATAAAATATAGGCTTTTTACCCATTACTCTTAGGGAAACAACAACCTCTCGTTCAGTCGCTTGCTGATTGCTCAAAAAATAAATTTCCTTTTCCCCCGCCCTACGATGGGTATAAGCAAAATCAGGTGCCAACCTTCCATCTTTCTCTTTAAAAATAATATCTCGTGGCAGGCCAAGCTGATTAAAGGTATCAAACAGGTAAGGCGCTTTCACAACGTATCCCTTGCCGAGCCTTTTTACGGATATTTTGTTTTCACCTTCTGTTAACTCCTCAAAAGGCCCATTCCATAACCTATTGGCGAAATCTTTTAACTGTTCATCATTATTGGAAGCGTTTACCAATCCTAATGTGTGTATAGGTTTATCTTCTAAAATAACAGTGGCCCCATCATTTACCAGTTGCCAAAGCTTACGGACTACTTCCAAACTCATTGCCTTGCTATTAGGTTGCATGACGTGTTTGCCTGGTATTATTAACACTTTATAGCTTCCACCGCCAGGCAAAACAATACGACCATTTTTAACGGTAGCGAGCGATAAAAGCACCTCCGGATTAAAAGAATCATAGGCATATCCGTTTAATGAATTTACCCATGCTGCCGGTTCAGCCATATTGGCCCCCGTGCTCACTCCTGCAATTTTTTGCAGCGGCAATCCGCTGTTCTGCAATCGTGTCGCTTCGCTTTTCACCCTATTAGCGCCGAAAACACCAGGCAACGTACCTACCAACCTATCTGGAAGTATTGCTCTCCTGGGCAATTCCTCTCCTGTAAAAACGGCTAGATCGGCCACCGGCACTCCCGCTTGGAGGAGTTCTTGGGTCCTCGTCGCATAATCTACCCAGGCCTTACCTGGCTTCCACCAAGTTTGATCTCGCTGGAAATAGAGACCTATGCCATCCAACGTCATTCCCGGTCTTTTGTTCATCCATGGGTTATGGACGAAAACATGATATACTAATTTATTAATGCCTAATGCATAGTTACGGTCTTGCAATGTTTTTAAATTCCCTGGATGCTCGTCCCATTGCATGCGGATTTGGGTAAAAGCCTCCGCTTGTACGATGGTTTTGCCATATATATGGGCGCCAGAAACGGCATCCAATACATCGTTGAATTTATCGTGCGATGGGCTTCTTAGCCAAAATTCTCCCATCGGAACGTCCACTTCTTTGAAGTGAGCCATTCCATCGGTAAGCATAACGGGTGCAGTGGTTTCGGAAGTGAAGGCCACACCTTTCTCATGTGCCAATCCTTTTAACGTATGGAAAAAATTATCCGTAATCAATTCAGCGATAGTTCGACGTATATCGTACAAATAACGTTCTGAGGTCACCGCACTTTCTATTGGATAGCCTGCTATTACCGGCAAATAATCAACAGGGTCATAACCTCTTCTTTTTTTGAATTCATCCTTAAATATGATCGACCAGTTTTGACTCCCACACTCCCAGCTGTCCACATGAAAGCTTTTTAACACACGTGAAGCTAATGCCGGACCGGCTATTTCAACAGCTTTGGCGAACCATCCATTGAACTGGATTTTAACGGCTGCCGGATTAAACTTGTCACACTCTAATCCCTTACCTGCTCCGGCCGTTTCATTTTGGTGCCCTGTTGAGGTGTGCCCCATTCTTAAGATTGTCCACTGCCCTGCAGGAGCATCCCACCTTAAAGTTCCATCCGCTTTCACAAAAGCAGAAAGATCAATTAGCTTATCTTTATCAATGCATTCATCATCGCTAATCTCATTATTGGTAGTAGGTTCGCTAATACGCCAAACCATCCCCGATTTTCCTTCAAATTGATTGATACGCGGTTCAGATAAAAGTAAGATATTTGATACCTTCAAATTAGGCTTCCATTTTGCCGCGTCAAGATCTTCAGCTCCCGGCTCACTCCCAGCAGGATCATAAACAAATCTAAAATATTTAGACCTAATCGGTTCAACTGCATGCGTTACAGCGGCATCCCAATCTAGCCATCCCGCACGAGGTGGCTTTAATCGCGTTACATTTCGAAAAGTTTTTCCATCGTCACTTACCTGGATAATTAAACGGCCTGACTGATAATTGAATCCTTGCACGCTCACCTGAATAGCTCTACAGGTAAAAACCTCTTTGAATGTATACTGAATCCAACAAGAGTCGCTGCTACTAAAATTTGTCTTATTGTTCTTATCTGCCAGAAATTGTGCGTTCGCACCGCTACTAGTTGTTACGGTAGGTATTTCATTCCTTTGCTCATTATCATTAGGAAAAGCAAACGTCGCTATGTCCTGATAATACCCTTTATATGCTTCAGGAGAAGATAATTTTACATCCAACTTTTTCCCTCCTCTAATAACAGTATCTGTCCATACCACTTTTTGCATAGACAATTCAGGTGTTATCCATGGCCCGCCTGCGGTAGCAAAGCCATCGTTAGGTAATAATGCCAGCTTTATGCCCAACCGCTCCGCCTCGTCCATGGTATAACGCAATATTTTCCACCAATCAGCAGTCATTGTTTCTATAACAGGTTCAAACAGAGGCGGATCAGTCTTACCTTTTATAGGTGCCAGGTAGGCCCCAGCAATACCCACTTCCTTCATGGCTTCTAGGTCCGCAGTAATTCCCTCCCTGGAAAAGCTAGCGTGCATCCAATACCAAAACACCCATGGTTTAGCCTCAGAAAAATTAGGGGATGTAACACGCACAACGTTTACCGGAAGTTTTTTTTGCTGCGCAGGTAGGGTAAATGGAAGTATGGAAAACATACACACCATTAAGTATACTGTCGTGATTACTTTACCTCGTACTTTCATCTCTGATAACTTCTATTTCTAATGGCTGCTAATAAAACAGTAATTAACTACCGATAACTAACTACTAACAACCAATAACTAACAACCAATAACTAATAACCAATAACTAATAACCAACAACTAACAACCAATAACTAATAACCAACCCTACAACCTTTCCAAGCGTATACTAACACGATAATAAAACAGCATAGAGGTACTAAGTAACCTATCTGTATATTATCATGAGAATAATCAATAATACTTCCCATACCATAAGGAAGAATAGCACCCCCCACGATCGACATGATAAGCCAAGATGAGGCAGCTTTTGTTTGATCACCTAGCCCTGTTATTCCCAAGGCAAATATGGTGGGAAACATAATCGACATAAAAAACCCGAGAAAGCCTAAAGCGTATACCACATATATACCTGTTCCGAGCACTGCTATGAGGCTGAGAACAATGGCTGCGGATGTAAAACAAATCAATAGGCGCCGCGAGGTTGTAAACCGTAACAAAAATGTACCAACAAATCTACCTGCCATAAATAAAAACCCATAAATCCCCAAATAATAGCCGGCTGTCTTTTCATCTACTCCAGCTCCCTGTTGGGCCATTCGGATAAAGAAACTTGTAATGCAAACCTGCGCACCTACATAGAAAAATTGAGAAAGTACTGCCAGCGAAAGATGTTTATGTTTCAACACGGTAAAAAAACCTTGTTTCTCCTGATTTACCTCTTGCTTAATTTTAATTTCTGGCAGCTTCATAAAGCTAAATAAAATAGCTACAACAAGCAGAACGGTCCCTAAAATAATATAAGGTAGTTTAACAGCCGACGCCTCCTCCATAAAATAATTACTCCGTTCTATGGAAGACATTGCTGCCAGGGTCTCGCTCGAATACGTTTTACCTGAAAGAATAAAATTTGCCCCCACAATGGGTGCAATCATCGCCGCTAAGCCGTTAAAGGATGCAGCCAAGTTTAATCGATTACTAGCAGTGACGGGATCACCTAACACGGCAGCATAAGGATTAGCCGTCGTTTCCAATATAGCCAATCCACACCCTATGATAAAAAGTGCAACTAAGAAAAGTTCGTAACTTAATCTATTTGCCGCTGGCACAAAAAGATAGGCTCCTGCTGCAAAAACAAACAAGCCGATGATGATACTGTATTTATACCCGAATCGCTTGAGCAACATTCCCGCAGGTATCGCCATAATGAAATAAGCGAAAAACACCGCTGTATCCACCAATGCCGATTGGCTATTGCTCAGGTTACAGGCCTTCTTTAGATGAGGAATCAGAATTGAGTCTAGATTATGGGCCATTCCCCAAAGAAAAAACAGACCTGTTACCAATATAAAGGGCAATAAGTATATTTTTCGTCCTCCTTTATCTGCTTGTTCTACTGATTCCAGCTTTTCTACGATTACATCCATTAGCTTAATTTAGTTTTCTTTCTTCTTGGCGAGCAAAATATGGTCTGCTACCAGTACCGTTTCCCCGTGCTGGTTAATCACTTCCACGTGCTCGATGACAGTGCCGTAGTCGGGATTTTTCGCCTCGCTCTTTTCGCTTATAGTAACCTCCGAATGAAGCGTATCTCCAATAAAAACGGGTTTTATAAAACGTAAACGATCGTAGCCTTTTGAAAACGCTTCTGGGTTAATCTCCGAGGCGGTGAGACCAATACCTATACTAAACACCATCGTCCCATGCGCTATGCGTTGTCCAAAAGATTGTGTTTTACACCATTCTGCATCCAGGTGATGAGGAAAAAAATCACCGGTATGACCTGCGTGTACTACAAAATCTGTTTCGGTAATAGTTCTACCCAAGGTTATCCGCTTATCATTTAACTGATAATCTTCAAAAAAAATAGACTTAAAATACATTTGAAATATAATTGGTTAATAATCTAAATTGCTGTTTCAATGGCTTCTCCGCCATGATCACTACTTCTATAAGCGCTTTCTACCACTGCCATCGTATGAATCACATCTTCTACACTCGCCGCCAGCTGATCGGTTTCACCACGCTTATACCGCATCAAGTTCGACATGCTTCCAACAAATGCATCTGGAAACCAAGTGCCCTGAATAGCCAGTTGCTGCCATTGCGCTTCCTTTCCTTCCTGAAGCAGACAATATTCAAAGGCATCCGACACTCCATGTGGATAATCCATCAGCAATCCCATTTTTGCTTTTATCGCTCCCTGTGTACCCTCCCATTTAATATAACTTTCTTGATGTTGTGAACCGAAGTCATGATCGTGATTTGTATTTATAACCGCATGAAGCGTATCACCATAATCGAATAAGATGGTCGAACGCGATGACGATAGCGCTTTCTTTGGATGTTTAAGTGTTTTAGCCATGATGCTTGTTGGATTCCCAAAAAAAGAACGGATCAGATCGATATAATGAATACTATGATACTGAATTTCCAATCGAGGATGCACCTTTACCAAAGGAAAAAGTTCCCAAGGGGTCTGTACCGTCACTTTTACTTCCATATCGTACACTTCACCAATAAATCCGTTTTCAATTAAGTATCTTGCTGCATTTACATAAGGCGCCACCCGTAGCTGGCAATTGATAGCTGCGGCTAATTTCTTTTTACGACAAATGGCCAATATCTCTTTGCTTTGCCAAAAATAATCACCCATCGGTTTCTGAATAAGTACAGCACTCTCATCTGGTAATTGCTCAAGGATGGCTACAAATTGCGCTGGCATAACGGTAATATCATACACTGCATTTGTCGGCGCATTTTTAACAGCATCGGCCACATTCTCGTACACGTTAGGAATATTAAACTGGCCGGCCAAGGCTTCCGCTTTTGCCCGGGTACGGTTGGTTATACTAAACACATCAAAACCCGCCTTTCGATAGGCAGGCAAATGAGCGTCGCCTACGATACCTCCTGCACCAATAATAACGATGGGAAGAGGTTCTTGTGGTAATATGGGGTGATAGGGAATTTGCATTTTTACTGTTTTTCTAATCGACGTATAGCCGCTTGTGCCTCTTTTAATAATGTTTGAATATCTTTGTTTGTATGTAATACTTGCTGAATAAGTTCATCAATCCTAGCTGCGATACCTGCCCAATTTTTATTTTGAGGTAATGTGTTGGATAGTTGATGCAATGCTTCAAGCTTATGATAATAGGGAATAAGTCGATTGATCTCTTCATCTTTCCAGGTAGAGAGCCTGCATCCGATACCTCCTTCCATTGTTAGTTTCTTATCTTGAATGGGGCTTACTGCGAAACGAATAAAATCATATGCCATTGCTTTATGCCTACTTCCAGCACCAAGTGTATACAACCAATACACGTTAAGGGAAGCCAAGCTCCCCGCTGCGCCTTTAGGTATAGGTGCCACATCTACCCTCCCCTTCATTAAACTGTCTTCCAGCACCTCACACACCGCAGCAAAACCAAACCAATTGATCATCATGGCCGCTTCACCACGAGCAAATGCAGCTCCTGCCTGTACCGATTCGTATGTAGAAGAATTTGGATGCATCAACGCCTTGTTGTGCACCAAGGCTTTATAAAAGGCCAACGCTTCTACTGCTTCTTGGCTATCGATATTTAAATCGCCATTAGTTTTTACGAGTTTCCCCCCTCGACTCCACAACTGCAAACAAAAATCAAAAACAGCATTATGTCCATCAGGATATATCCCCATCACTACACCAAATAGATTTTTAGCTGGTTGATGAAAAAAACGAGCAACTTCTACAAATTCATTCCATGTTTGCGGCACCGATAAAGGCCTACCGTATTGCGTTAAAAAGCGTTGTCTATTTTCGGACGCTTCAAATAAGTCCTTCCGGTATACCAAACATTCCGGCCCATCATGAAAGGGCAATCCAACTACCGCTTCTTCAAACTGTTGTAAATGCAACAATGCCTTGCTCCATCCATGTGGGTAATCCGCTGGAGGATTTTTCTCCAGGTAAGGCTGTAAGTTGCTTAATCCGCCCTGTGTGTACGCTTCATAAACCCAATCAGTATTCATATGAGCGATATCCCAATCTCCTTTTTTTAACCCTTCCTTTGTAATAGTCGCTTCATAAAGATCATGCAAATCCATTGCTATTAGTTCAACAGCTAAATCACATCCGGAAGATTCACAATAAGCGTCCCAGGCCTGTTTCATGGCTTTTTCAAACGGTTCAAATTTCCTTACGGCAATCCGCAGTTTATCAGGCATATTACTTTTCTATTAATTCTCTTATTATTTCCTCGTTATCCTGTCCTAATGCAGGCGATCCAATTGTCGAATAAAGGAGCTCCCCATCAATCCGGATAGGACATCGGGTGGTCTGATACTGAAAGCCATCTTTCATGATGACATCCTGTAGCATTTCTAAGGATTTAAAGCCCTCATGTTTTCGTAAATCATTCCATGTAAGTACTTCGGCACACCATATATCTGCTGGTTCCAAAATAGCCAGCCAATCACGAGTGTTTCTACTTTTTAAATGTGCTGCTAAAATGGCTTTAATCTCATCTCTTTTATCAAAGGCGTCTGCTGCTAGAGTGTATGCTGTTAGTGCCTCACAGTCTAACAGTTTACCCAATGTAGGAACTGCTCCCATCGCCAAGGCTAGATAACCATCTGCTGTCCGGTAGATTCCATAGGGCGCTCCCAAATAGGCATGTGCATTATTGGCCCTTGTGCGCTGTGGCAAAAGCCCTCCATCTTTATAGAAAGTAGTGATTGCTTCAAACTGAAAATCGTACGCCGATTCAATCATGCTTACCTGCACAAGAGCCCCTTGTTTGGTGATACCCGTACTCAGCAAACAAGCTAAAATACCTTGCGCCAAATTTGCTCCAGCCAACATATCAATAATAGAAAGCCCCATAGGTACCGGACCATCTTCCGCATTTCCACTTAACCACGTAAGCCCGGTAAGTGATTGCAATAATAAGTCCTGACCAGGATTATCCCGCCAAGGTCCTTCGGTACTATATCCAGATATTTCTGCATAAACGATGGTCGGATTTATTTTTATAACATCCTCAAAACCAAGACCCAATCGCTTCATTACACCAGGTCGAAAATTGTGTATCATCACGTCTGCCTTGGCTATCAATTTTTTCACCAAAGCAAGGTCTTCCCCTTTCTTTAAATCAGCTGCAAAGCTTTCCTTATTCCGATTAATAGCATGAAAAACAGATGACTCTCCATTCATCACTACATCCGAGGTGTATAAGCTACGGCAGATATCTCCAGTGCCGGGCTTTTCAACCTTTATCACCCGCGCACCCAAATCCGCCAAACGTAAACTGGCGGAAGGACCTGAGAGAAATTGACTAAAATCAATCACCAAATAATCTACTAACGGTTTCATCGTTCGCTTATATGTTAAATTCAATATTAATCTTATCGGTATCTTCACCCGTTTTAGGGGCCGCCTTATCGGCATATAGTTTTTTCCTATTGATTTGTATTGGGCTTCTTGTGGTGATTAATCCGCTTCCATCCCCCAACTTTACTTCTTGCGTCATACCGAGTACTTTAAAGGCCTCATGCTGTAATGCCTGCTGATAATTATAAACAGCAGAGCACCAGATCCCTTGCTCTTCTAAGCGAGCACGCCAATATTCGGTGCTGTTATTGCTTAAATGTGCGCCAAGTTTAGTTGCTATCTCATCTCTTTTTTCAAACCAGCTACTTTTATCTTCGTAGCCAGTTAAATCACAACCAAGGCAGCGTCCAATAGCTAAAAGATTACCCATAGCAAGTGTAAGATGACCATCGCTCGTTTTGTAAATGCCATAGGGTGCACTGAGATAAGGATGTCCTCCACCTCGAACACTACTTCGTTGGGGCAAACGCCCCCCGTCATTTAAATGGGTTGTTAGCAGTTCAAACTGTAAATCTAAAACGGATTCCAGCAAGCTTACTTCTACCAGCACGCTTTTACCTGTTTTATTCCTCTTCAATAAGGCTGCTAAAATACCTTGTGTAAGGTGAGCCCCACATGCCATGTCGGCAATGGCCAACCCAAAAGGAACAGGTCCATCATCTCTTGTACCCGATAACCATGTTAGTCCAGAAAGCGATTGGACTAATAGGTCTTGGCCAGGTTTGTTTGCCCATGGGCCTTTCGTGCCGTAGCCTGTTACGACGCCGTAAACAATTCGGGGATTAATCTTGCATACCTCTTGGTAGGTAAGTCCTATCTTCTCCATTACACCAGGCCTAAAATTATGTGTCATTACATCTGCCTGCGCAATCAATTTTTTCACTTTTGCCAAATCATCTTCATCTTTAAGATCGGCTGCATATGACTCCTTATTTCTGTTAATCGTGTGAAACACTAAACTATCATCTTCAATAAATAGATTTTTAATTGCAATCTGGCGCCCACCCTCTCCCTTATAAGGTCTTTCTATCTTAATCACTCGGGCACCTAAATCGGCCAATTTAAGTCCCGCAGTAGGCCCGGCCATGAACTGGGCAAATTCCAACACTAATAATCCTTCTAAAGGTTTCATCTGCTTATTTTTATCTCTTATTCTTAATGGAGCCTTTGGCGATTAACCCCCAAGGGTTCCTGAACACCAAAGCGATATGAATATTTTTTCATATCAAACTAATACTTTCGATTCATGGTAGAGCTCCTTTAACTTAGCTAATACGATTTGCTCCTCTCCACCTTTAATAATATACTCTCTAACAATATCACCGGCATGATCTTGAAAAAACATATGTCCGTGATACCGTGGACGTAAAAATGCCCGCTCTAAGGCAGGTAAGGTATTATAAAAATAATTTCCACTTAGCTTGTTTGTGTGAACAGCTTTCCAGGCTTTCAAATGCCCGGGCTGACCGCCGTTATCAAAGTACAATCCTTGTTGACAAGCTGGTGAGGCGACATAACTAACATATTTGATAACTTCGGCTATGTGTGTACATTTTGCTGAAATGGCAAGCCCTGTCCCCCCTAATGTACTCCGCATATTTCCCTTATCGTTCAAACTTACCAAGTCATGAAAATGCAGAACACGATCGGCATACCCATAGCGCGCATAATTTGAATAGCCATAGGCAAAAGGACAATATACTAGCTCATCGGTGTTCACCATTGTTTCGTAAACCTGTATGGGATTATAATGATGAAAACGTACATCTACTTTGTCGGCCAATTGTTTAAACAGTTGCAGCGCTTTCGTTCCTATTTCATTACTTATTACCTGCTGTTCTGTCTGGCAGGGATCTTCTCCAAGCGAACAACAGAACATATAAAAACTCATGAGGGTATCGATCGGGATTAAAGAAAAGCCCACTTTGCCGCTGTCAGCTATCTTCAGTAGTTCTTTATAGGTCTTAGGAAGTTGCATACTGTGTTTTTTTAATAAGTCTCCCCTGCTGGAAGCCACAGGAGTAGCTGCATCAATTGGCAATGCCCATTGATGCCCATCAAAATGATAACTTATATAAGAGTCCCCTACACTATGATCTCGTTGATCTTGTAAATCGGCTTCCGATAAATAGCTATCTAATGGCAGAATACTTTTGGTACGGGCAGCAAATCCGGCCCAAGGGTGATCTATTACCAATAAATCATAAACCTCTGCCAATTGTTGCACTGAAAAATCAGCAAAGGCCTGTAAAGAGCGTTTTTCCCATTTTATCTCTACGTTCGGGTTTAGCTCACTAAATCGCTGTGAGGTCGCTACCATAGGCGTAAACCCCCTGCTATGATTCCAAGTAATTCCTTTTAATATAATGCGTTTATCTTCCATGAATAATAGGCACACTTAAAATTTAATTTCTTTTATTTTCCTGTTTACATCTTTAGACGACCCTGATACCAAGTAAAAGGTGTATCGATAATCTTTTGCCGGAACCTGGTATTGCGGTAGTGGTTGTGATACCTCCGACCATGAATCGTTTCCTCCCACTCCCATCTGTATGAGATCGATATTCAGCGTAATATAATTTGCTTCTTTTAATAAATGATGATGTTTAGCTGTCACAAGCGCCTGTTCTGTATAAGGCCAAGCACTCATGCTCAAGAGACTATCGGCCACAACTGAAATTCCATTTCGTTGTCTATCTTCCAAGCTCATCCAACGCACGTCAGTACGGTTACCATTTTCCTGTGGATACACATAAGGTTCGATAAATGCAGTAATTGGCAATTTATAGATGCCCACGTCCATACCAGATCGTTTATCAAGATAATTTTCCTGAGGGCCTCTACCATACCAAGAAATTTGATCATACGCTTTCTTTATACCTCCTTGCATTCCTACCTTTGGTAAATTGGGCAGACCTTTGGAAACCCGCAATTGATTCGTCACTTTCAGCACGCCATTACCATTAAAGCTATACGTTACGTCAGCGGTCGCACTATCCCGTACAATCATATACTTGCTTACAACGGTGACTATTCCGGAAGTCGAACTATCGACGGTCAGATCTATTAGAGTTGGTTTTGCATCGTACCATACCTTTAGCACTTTTGACGGTTTCCACCCCTTCCGATCATTATCCGTTTGTGGACGAGTAAAATGGGGTAAAAATGCATGGGCTATTTGTTCTGTTCCTTGATATTTATAAGAAACTAGTGCGCCATCTTTTTTACGAATTGTTATTTCTTCTCCATGCGCAGATTGAAGTTTATACCCGTCTTCGACCGAAACAACCTTCACTTCCGGAAATGTAGTCGGAAGGTTGTTCGATTTAGCCAGTCCGGTTAATACCAATTGGTTAGCCGCTATCTCGAAACCTTTATCGGCCCAAGGCTTGTTCTCCTTTAGCTGGTAACTTATATTCAACAAATATTCATGATCCTTTTTTAAGGCCGGCAATAAAGATATTAAAGAGATCGTAGTATCCGCACCGGCAGCCAATTTATATGTTGGCAACGTCTTAGCCCATAGCTCAATACCATCCTCTAAAAGTGAGATTTTTATCAAATAATCCTGTAAGTTTTTAACGGCATGTCTGTTTCTGATTTTAACAAGTGCATCATTGGCATCAATTAGAGAGGTTTCAATGGGTTGATATACGCGCTTACATTCATACATGGCCGATTTAGGTCGACCATCCGAAGCAACCATTCCATCTATGCAGAAATTACCGTCATGGCGCTTCTCTCCGAAGTCTCCACCATAAGCAAAAAAGGGTTTACCTAAATCATCTTTTTTAACTAATCCGTGGTCTTTAAATTCCCAAATAAATCCGCCTATTAATCGCGGATGGGTCCTAAAAATATCCCAGAATTCCTTCATATTGCCTGTTGAATTTCCCATTGAATGTGAATATTCCACAAACAATATCGGTCGATTATCGCCGTTTTTTTGGTTAATAAGCAACTCAGGCGTAAATATTCCGGGGTAAAAACGACTGATAATATCTACATAATACTGATCAACCGGATTGCCGATGCGGTGAGCATGATCATTTGATTTAAGATATCGCGGGTCGGATGGGTCAATGTAACCTTCTTCTCTGGGGCTGCCCATTGCCGGCTCATAATGCACCGGGCGAGTGATATCGAAATCATGAATCCAGGCGGCCATTGCTGCATTATTAGGTCCCCTACCCGCTTCATTTCCCAAACTCCAGATAATGATAGACGGATGATTCTTGTCGCGCATGACCATACGGCTAGTACGTTCCATAAAAGCGTGTGTCCATTGGGGGTCGTTGCTCAATTTGCCTCCTAAACCATGTGTTTCATAATTGGCCTCGTCCATTACGAAAATGCCATACTCATCACAGAGTTCATAGAGATAAGGATTATTTGGATAATGACTGGTTCTTATAGCATTAAAATTAAATTGTTTAATAAGCAAGATGTCTTTTTTGATATCTTCTCTGGAAAGGGCTTTACCTTTTTCTGGATGGTGATCATGCCGATTAACACCATATAAATATGTTACCCGTCCGTTGATGAGCAACTTTCCGGTGCTTTTGTCAAACGCGATACTTCTAAAACCAACTCTACAGCTCTTCACTTCTAGCACTTTCCCCTCATTATCTTTAAGTGTCAAAAGCAACGTATAAAGGTTAGGATCCTCATCGCTCCATTTTTTGGGGTTCTTAACAGTTGCCTCCAACAAACCAAATTTCACATTGTCCAATCGGGGGTATATTTCGTTCACCACATCATTAGCAGATCGCTGTAGCGCTTTTGTAAAAACCGGTCGTTTATCCAAGTCATAAAGTTGCGCTTGAATCGTATAACCATTAATCGAATCACCTGTCAGATTTTCTATCCTCGGGCGAATGCTTAATACCGCATCTTGATAATCCTTATCTAATGCGGCCTGCCAATGAAAATCTGCAATACGCACCTTTGGTTCCGCCAAAAGCATCACCTCCCGTTGTATACCACTCATACGCCAATGATCTTGGTCTTCTAAATAAGAGCCATCACTCCAACGGATAACTTGTAGAGAGAGGACATTTTCACCCGCCTGCAGGTAGGGTGTAATATTAAATTCAGAAGGTAAACAACTGTCTTCCCCGTATCCTAAAAATTTGCCATTGAGCCATACTTTAAATGCGGAGCTTACCCCACCAAAATGCAAGGTAATATTCATATTTTGCCAATCAGATGGTACCTTAAAAACACGTTGGTAAGATCCTACAGCATTGTAGTCTTTGGGAATTCTTGGCGGATCAACCGGCCGAAAAGGATATACGGCGCTTTTATAAATGGGAATATCATAACCCTTCATTTCCCAATTGGAAGGTACGGCTAATTTATCCCAGCCTTGTACCCTTCCTTTATAAAAATCCTTTGGTGCATCACCGGGCTTTTGTGCAAAGAAAAAATCCCATTCGCCATTCAATGATAACATCCTACGGGAGGCTTCCCTGTTTCCATTTAAGGCATCTTGTTCATTTTGATAAGAATAGGCAGTAGCTCTTGACGGCTGTCTATTAATACTTGTTACCAGCGGATCTTCCCAGGGCTCAGCATCATAAATACCGGGCACAGGAGCAATGGTAGCGGGTAAACCATCCACCGTTTGGGCCGTAGCAATGTGCATCAATAACAGACCTATACACCCACTTATATAACCTACTTTACACTTAATAGAATTGAGCATCACTGGCTAGCAAAAACGTTTATATGGTGAATAATTAAAATGACTTCAGCAATTATGCTGGGTTAGTTAAAATTCAAAAATAAGTGTCGTGGCGCCGTTTTTTATGTACCAAGTTCTCTATCTATTGTAGCATATTAGCATTACTTCAGGTCGGTAATCGTTTTAGACAGCTTTTATTTATCCTACTATTAGATAGATTGATACGTTATCGTGTAGTCGATATTCTTTTCAATGTTAATCTCATAAATATCCTTGTCTTTTTTCACCGCTAACACGCCTTTACCTTTTGGCTTGTTAGCACTTCTTATTCTAAGAATACCTTTTCCTTCACCAGCCTTTACCTTTATTTCCTTTTGACTACAATAAAGTGTAATTTGACCATTAGGCGTTGGAACGTTCCCTTCCATCCATTCTAGGCCACCTAAACTAGGTTCAATAAGATAGGTCTCATATCCGGGAGTGGTTGGTTTAACACCTAAGTAGTATTTCCCCAAAAGATAAATAGGACTCGCTCCCCAGGCATGGCAAAGGCTTTTACCAAAAGGTCTACCATACATGGCATAATGTTCCGCTCCCTGCTTATCTGGATTATATTCCTCCCAAAAAGAAGTAGCTCCGAGACGTAACATGCCTCCCCAGTAGTTTTTCATCTCTTTTAACACGTATGCTTGCTCTCCCATGGCACATAGTGCTTCCAGCTCATAAAATCGCATATAAGGTGTCGTTATCTTTGGAACCTGTTTATTCAATAGAACCTGATTTTTAACACCTTCTTTTTGCTGCTCACTGAGGTAATTAAAGAAAATTGCAAACATATTGGTGTAACGTGTTACATGATCAGTTGGCTTACCATCTATCCGACTGTGCACGAAGGCTTGCTTTTGCTGACTCCAATAATTTTCCATTATTTTCTGTTTCAGTCGAGTCGCCTCCATTCCATAGCTTTCAGCCGATTTAGTGTCTCCTGCAATACCTGCACACAACTTCATTGTTTCTAAACTCCGGCAAAATAAAAGCTGTTCAAAACTCACCTCGCCCTTTTTGCTTAAACCCTCCGCCCAATCAATAAATACCCAATCACCCGCCATACCTTGTAAAAAACCGTCTTTATTTCTTCTCCCTAAACAGTAATCCATTAGACTTTGCATACGTGGGTAGAATTGCTGAATAAACTGTTTGTCGCCCGTATATAGATAATAATCATAAATTCCCAAGAACCAATAAAAGGTATAATCCATAATGGTATTGATATGACTACTTACCGGATCTTTCCCTCGTAATGCAAGCATGGTTCGGGTCACCGAGGGTGAATCAAAAAAAAGATAGTAATTCATCAGATAGCTTTGATAAGCATCACCCGACCATATCCAACGATCGCGCTTGATTCCATCTATAAAAAATTCTCTAGTGGTCAATTCCATAGTATACTTACCTACTTCCCATATTCGGTTAAGTTCATCGTCGGATGAACGGAAGCTTCCTTTTACTTCTAATGGCAGGTATTCATATAGCATCGAAACGGAATCAACTTGGGCATTGTTTGCTGGTTCTACATATACATAGCGAAAAGCCTTTGATAAATTGATTGTTGAATCTTGGTCGCTATCGCTATTAATCTTTATCCTATCTAAAGTTTCACATGTTTCCGTGGCCAAGGCCTCTTCTGCCGACTCGCCATAGTATAGCGATAGTACACCTTTTCCTTTAAGTCCATGTAATTTTATAAAACCAAATGTCTCTTTCCCAAAATCCACCAAAAAGCCTTTACCTTTTTGAGCACGGGAAACGGCATATTGGGGCGTAGTTGCTAAGCGAAATTGAGACGGCTTTTTATCCGGCGCATTAAAATCCCAGGAGCCCGCATGCAACCAGGTAGTACCTGATTGATCGGAAGCCTTACCCGTTTCGTCAATCCACTCTTTATCTTCATTCGTAACCAACCACGTACTATCCGAAATGATTGTTTTCCCTTGTACATAAATCGCCGGCACCTTATCCTGCGCATATACTTTTAGGTTGAGTTTATGTTGACCCGCCGGAATATGTATTGTTTTAGGATAGCCCTCCACCATCTTTCCATCCAGTTTCACGTTATATTGTCCTTCTGCTAAGATCGTCACCTCTTCCGCTTCTTTCAGATTAAAAACCTTGTGAAAATCAATCAACACATAAGGGTTGTCCATGCGCCAAAAAGGTGGAAAAAATGTAGCACGTTCCGTACGCCTATTTTGCATTTGATTGCTCAACCATATTTCGAAATCACCTGGATACCATATCCACGTAGCTTTTTTCTGCGCATAAACGCTTGAATGAGCTGAAAACAGTAAGGCAATTATTACTCCCAGTAATTGGATAAATACTTTTCTTCGATAAATAGGCATAAATTTATAATTGTCAGTACACCAAAGATAACAGCACTTCTCTTACCAAAACTGTAATATATTAACTAGTATTTATACGATATTAGTAAGTTCAATAGATTGTTTAAAAATAGAACCTTTTTTGTCTTTCTTTTTTTCCGCAAAAAAGAAAGACAAAAAACTCATCGCTTGGAACTTTGCTTCATCGGTAGTGCATCAACGTGCAAACCGCAAATTTCCTAGGCGATATTTTAAGGAAAACGGAGAGACTATGCGAACTAGGCTTAAGGGATACAGCAGAGGCAGGAACGGCCTTGGAGGATACGGCAGCAGCGAGCAGCAAAGCATTTGTAAAACAGTTCATGTTTGCACTGTATCAAGCGAATTGGCAAAGCGAAGCGGCTGCAATACGCGCCGTGGATGCTTTGCAATCAGCTGCAACGTAGTATCCAAAGCCTTGATTTTTGCTCAACTTTTTATCAAGAAAAAGTTGATTATAGAAAAGGTTAACACCCCTAATGCCCGCTGAAAAAGACGTATAACAGTATCATCACTATAATTAATGATCCCCATGCCCGTCGCACCCGTGAGGTAGGCTTTACAGCCAGATATGGAATGTCCGGTAGATCTTCTTTGCTTCGCGTTAACACCGAAACTAGTACAGCGAAAATCAGCAACAGCAAGAAGATAAAAAA
The DNA here is from genome assembly GCA_035565175.1 of Pseudosphingobacterium sp. GTDB lineage: Bacteria > Bacteroidota > Bacteroidia > Sphingobacteriales > Sphingobacteriaceae > Olivibacter. Next base: position 89,329 of record DATMSZ010000425.1, on the reverse strand, counting down.
AGATAGCAATAAGTAATGCGGCCATATCGGGTACTTATCTGGTGTGAATATCCAAAGATAACAGACACCTACACCTAAACTAAAGGCAGAACCTATAGACAAGACAAGGTTTACTGCACTTCTGCTGGTACCTTTCCAAAAAACTGTCAAAAGAAAAATCACCGCCAATGGAGGAGCTATAAATCCCAAAACTGACTGAAAGACATCAAATAAGTTTAAGCCTTTAATCTGATCGATTGCTAGCGCCATCATTATTGCAAATAAGCAACCTACAAAAATCGTCAGCCTCCCCATGCGTACTATCTGCTGACCACTTGCTGTGGGATTAATTTTTTTTACGTAGATATCCATCGTAAAGACCGTACTTAACGAATTCAATGAAGATCCTATAGTACCCACTAACACAGCAATTAGCACAACGATGACCAGACCGTTCAAGCCCGTCGGAAATAGATGTGTTACCATGGTCATATAAGCCTCGGACGGGTCTTTAAGGCCTGGATATAATATGGAGCATAAAACGCCGGTAAGGATAAAGAGCGGTAAGGACAGTATTTTTAACCAAGCGATAAAATTCACGCCCAGCTGTCCTTGCTCAAGATTTTTAGCTCCCAATACCGACTGAACCATCGCTTGATCCGTGCAAAAAAAGGCGATCGCCGCTACGGGATAGCCTAATAAAATAGCATACCAAGGGTAATCGGGATCGGATGCTGGACGTATCAGGTTCCAATAATCGCTTGGCACCGCATGATATACCGCTACAGGCCCGCCTGCCTTTACTAAGCCCAGAATACTAAGAAGACAGGATACTACTATTAGCAATAACATTTGAAAAATATTGATCCGAGCGATCGTTTTTAGTCCGCCCATATAAGTAAAAAAAGCGGCAAAAAACACTAATACAATGACCGACTGCCACATAGGGATACCTAATACCTGCCGAATTAAAAAACCACCTGCAAAAAGTCCCAAAGAAAGCCAGGATATAAGCATTTTAATTAATGAATACCATGCCAGTATATTACGGGTAGTATCGCCGTATCTTTTCCCCATAAATTCCGGAAGCGTCATAACCTGAGCAGCCAAATACCTAGGGGCAAACACGGTAGCTAACAACAATAAAAAGACAAAAGCGTACCAGTCGAAATTGACGGCTACAATGCCCGTTGTATAGCCAATGCTGGCAAATGCTAACAGCATGGAGGGACCTACATTGGTGGCCCACATATTAAATCCTATACTTGCCCAACCAAGCGATTTATTCGCTAGGAATAGGGGTTCATCCTGTTTTGTTTTACTAAAAATGCTTGAACGAAGTCCTATGAATATTAATAACAATAAATAAGTTATTATAATGCCATAATCGAGTACGGTTAACCTTGATGCGATATTTTCCATTTCACGTATTTGACCTATAAGGAAATACCTAAATCATACTCTTCATATAGATCATTTAATTTAACTGGCTTACCAGTTTTAAGCGATCGATCCATTGCTTGCAACAATACTACTGTACCAATCCCTTCTGCAATATCGGGGTAGGCTGTCTTCCCTTCTGCGAGACTATCTGCAAAATACTCTAAGTAGTTTTGGTATTCGCCGGCATGATGACTCTTTCCTTCAAAACGGAAATAATGCTTTAACTTATGTTCCCAAGTGATGATTTGCTCTTCACCGGTACTGGTAGTGATGGCATAACGCAAGTCCATATAATCAGCTTGACTACAGCCTTCGGTCCCCCTTAAAATGCAACTCATTTCGCTATCTCGCATAACGGGTTGCACAGGGCCAGTATAGGCACCACTTACACGTGCAACCCGCCCATCGGTTGCTTTAAAAATGAAATGCATGGTATCCTCATGTTTCAAACCTCCTTTTCTTCCATTACTGCTTAACATGCCATATCCCATTACCTCCTCAATATTAGGCAGGTACCAGCGGATAAAGTCGACCGGATGGCTCAAACCACCGTATAACCATTTGAAATTATTTTCCAAAGACCATGGCTTATCTAAAAACCAGCGATGGTCGGCATGATAATAACCTTCAATGGTGATTAATTCGCCTATCAGTCCTTTCTCAAAATCAGCTCTTTGCCGTTTCATCGGCTCAAAAAAACGAGAGCTCTGGCCTACAAACACTTTCTTCCCACTTGTCTTAACTAATGACAACAGGGTGTTTGCATCTTTTAAATCATCGATAAAGGGTTTCGTACAAACCACGTGTTTACCGTGTTCCAAAGCGAGCTTCACATGTGTTGCATGTAATTTATCTGGAGTATAAATGGCAATGGCATCAATTTCTTGATCTTCCAGTAACTCTTGATAACGCGTGGTATACGCATGGAAATTAAATTCCTCTGCCCTTTTCTTGCACATCTCTTCATTGAGATCGCATATCTTCTTCAGTTCAATTTTCGAGCTGTTTAGCGCTGCAGACATGGTGCTTCTGCCCTCGCCTAATCCTAAAATTCCTAGTTTTAACATTTTGGTTATTCGTTATCTGTTATTCGTTATTAGTTTGGTGTCAAGACATAGGATGCAGGAATTTTTATCTTCCTCATCAAATCCTGATACTTATCACTTGCCACTTAATCCCTACATCTTGATACTTATTTCTTTTCAAAGAACACCCATGTTTCGCCTGCGCTCGTTCCTGGAAGACCTTCTTGATAATGAGTCATCAACTTATTCCACTCCCTAACTCTTGGGTTATTCTCCACTGTTTTTGCATTCAGTTTTTCAAAGTCAGCACTCCTTGGAATGTTGATCACTAATAATAATTGTCTTCCATTTCTATACACCAGTACCTGTTGAAATTGCGCTTTGCAGAAGCCCTGAGACACCTCGGGCCATTGCTCAAATTGATGAGCATGATAGGCCAAATACTCTTGCTGCAGCTGTTGATCTTCCACTAGATTGGCAGATAAAAGTATATGATCTGTTTCGGCAAAACCTCCGCCATGTTCCTCACAATGACTTCGGTCGAAAGCATAGAATGGATTATCCAATTTTTGTATATCATATTGAGGATATCGTTGTAGACAAGCCCGATAAATCTGCTCCATGTCTTCCTTTGTTCCATAAAACACGTAATAATTTTTCCATTTGTAAACTGGCGCTATTTCAGCAGGAGCAATGCCGGCGAGTTTATAAATTTCAGCTTCTTCCAAGGAAAAGTTGTCCTTTACGATTATCTGGACTAAACAGTGGTCATTTTCCGTTTGGATACTTCCGCCTTGGCAAACATTTAAGGCAAGTAAAAAGAGTAAATAGCTCGACAGTATAAATCGTATCATCATGTGGTATCTATTCGAATAGCCAATCAATATTTTTTTCATCAGGAGCCACGCCTACACCAGCATCATAATTTTTAAATAACTGCTTACCATCTATAAAGCCAAGCAATAAACACTTTCCCTTCGGAATGGTTATTTGATGTTCTCCTTTTTCGAAAGCATAAGCATGTATATGAACATTCGGATGATTTTCCAGCTGTAGAGCATTTGCAATAAAAACATCCGATTGACCGTAATCATTCGCACTTGCGTCGTGCTCCAAATCAGGTTCCGGGGCATAATGCATATCTTTTTTCTCTGCACCAAAACCAGCTTCTTTTTCTTTAAAAAAACCTACTAATAATCTTACGGGCCGATCTGTAAAAAAGTGAATTTTGCTTCCTTCCGCCAATTGCTTTTCCACATTCACTTTTATTCCTTGTAGGCCTATTAAATCGCCAGCTAAACCGCTAATTTTTTCATTTTTGTCAATAAAGGGTTGGGCAGCTATCGCTAAACTGTAGTAGCTATTAGCCGATTCAAGCTTTACTGTTGCAGGCTTCAACGGGATAACTGTCTTATCTGACTTTATTGTGCTATGCTGTAACGAATCAATTTTCTTTTCAAAATGATCTAACTCTTGCTCATATAAGGGTAATAGCTCATTCCATTTCTTATAGGTTCCATCTATTCCCCTGATTGGGATTTTCCGCTGCTTCGTCTGCATACTATTCGCATATAAATAAGTATCTTCTGTTAGTTCAGTGAGCTTGCGAAAATGCTCCACACTACTTTTTAAATAAGGTAGGGCTTTTAACAGATCGTCCGTATCGTCCGAATATTTATATCTCAATACATAGATGGCTGCACGGGCCTTTTGCGCATAAAATTTAGCTAACGCATCATAAGAGTAAACATCATTTTTTATCCGATTAAACTCATCTTCATGCTTTTCTACCTTTATATCTTGAATAGCTTTAACGGCCCTTTCTCCATGTTCCACTACTTCGTTGGCAACTTGGATCGGAGTTTCGCCTATATGCGTTTCGTTCTTCCATTCTTTCTTTGCATATTCAATGATCATCTCCCCTTCCGGTGCCTCAGATTCATAAAGCATTGTGAACAAATTATACCTGAAAGGATTAATAAGTTGGGTCATGAACATCCCTAAGGTCAAGGTCTGTCGATTACCATCCGTAATGCCATAACGACGTAAAAGCTTGGGTGCTATCTCTCCCATTTCCTCGTATGCACTTAATATCTCCTTTCCTTCTCCGGTGCTTACCCCGAACTTGTTGGCCAGCAAGTCAGACCAATAATTTTCTTCATCCACCTTCTTCCGGTCGGCTTTCCAGGCATATCGAGCCCAAGCTTTGTACCACATCCAATCGCGGTCTATTTGCATCAACCGTTCATTACCCTGTTTATCCAACTGATCTGCTGCATAGGGCCAATCCCAATAGGAGGCCTGCGGATAGAGATGAAGACCGTTCGAATGGTAAATGTCGTGCATAGCGCGAACGCTCTTTTGAATAAAGTCTGGCGAACTGTACCGAAAAGGCTCTAAATTTGCCAAAATATGCACGTTTTGTATATGAACCGGTGCTGCATCACTAAGTGTTCGATGCAGTGCTGCCCATTTTCCCCTCGGTGTATACGTTGTTAAAGCTTCCCCATTGTATTTCGCCATCGTGTACAAATTCTTATATAAAGGCAAGGCCGCTTTCATCACTGCCGGCGCATCGGTGTCATGCGCTCTTAACACAATAGGAGGTTCATTGCTCACACCTGTCTTCTTTAAGCCCTCTTGTACACCAGGAATAATCGTTTTTGTAAACCAATCAATATCGTCCTGCCCGGCTCCTTCCATGGCTTCTCCCAGTGTTATAAGCAATCCTACATTCGGATACTTCTCCACAAATGCTGCAATCGACTTGCGCGTATAATCCGCTATTACTGGCAATATGGGCCGATTGCGATCTTGCGTAGCTAAGCCGTGCTTTTCAGCAAAGGGTTTGGACACAATAATATTGTAGAACATTTGAATAATCCAGATGCCACGTTTATCAGCTTCTTCTGTAATAAATCGAAACATTTCTTCATTTTTCTTAAATGTTTCCTCATCAACTTCTACCGCATAAGGATAATCTTTCAGGCGCACCAATGAAGCAAAGGGATGCCCATTCCACAAATAAAGTGAGTTAAACCGATTCTCGAGCAGCATATCGAAATACTTTATCCATTGTTTCTTGTCGTAAAGCCAAGGAAACTGCTCCGGCGTATAGGGGTACTCATAAACTGTCCTTCCTGGTAGATAGTGGGTTTTCTGAATACCAATAGCCGTGCCTCGCAACACCATTTCCGGCTGATCGCTATACTGGAATTTAACGGGTAGTTTTTTTTCTTGCCGGCATTTTTCCGTTAACTCCAAGCAACCATATAACAGTCCCGTATCGTCTGCAGCTACTATGTAATTCTTTAGATTATTACTCAATTGGATGGTGTATCCTTCTTTTGGTATAAAATGAAATCTATTGCTAACGGAGTTCAATGACGGATCATTCAGTTTCCCTATCACCAATTGATAAGATAAGGCATCTATGCTTTCGCCTTCCTTCCTGACTTTTGGCTTATAACCGAGTGATATAAGTGTTTTCACCAAGCTGTCTACGCCAAAAGCCACACGAGGCTGAATTTCCTTTGCTAGAATAAGCTGAACTAACTTTTCGTCTGCATGAGCTGGAAGTATAGATCCAAACAAGAAAAACCAGCTACCTATTATTAAAAGTATAACGCGCCCACATCCCATTAAACAATTATTCATATAAAACATTTTTTATTTATAAACCTTGATAGGCGATATTTTGCGTAATTGCAGGGTTTTGCTGTATGACAATTTGCGGAATGGGGAATACCGTCTGATTTTCATTTCTTATTGGTTTTGTTTGCCCTACTACCTCCACCGCTCTCTTTGTTCTTTTGAGATCAAAAAAACGATGAAACTCCAATGCCAACTCTACCCTTCTTTCGTGTTCAACGGCCAAAGCCAAATTTCCATATTGATTAATCGGATAGTTATTACTCCCATACAATGGTAGATTTACCCGTGCTCTTACCTCATTGAGATAACGCGGATCGTCCGTTGCTTCCGATAACATCAGCAACACATCCGCATATCTTAATACCATAAAATTGTTGTTACTCAGTTCTTCCCCACCGGGAGCCGGTGCTTCCTTATCCACCCATTTATTTTGAAATTTTATTGGAATAAACGTGCCTTCTTTGTTAGTATAACCTAAAGACACCGTTTGCTCTCTTCTTACGTCTCCATCTTCAAACGCCTCATATAAATCATCGGTGACCTGATTCATACCTCCTCCATAGAGTGTAAGCACAAAATTTTCTGTCGGTGCATATTCACGCCAGTATCTACTGAAAGGTAGTGTTGGACTACCTCCCTGAAACTGGATTTCAAATATAGACTCAACTGTATTCTTAACGTTGGCGCCCCACAGAGAGGCATAGGGTACTACCAAACGGTATTTACCATAAACTTGGAGTAAAGCCGCCGCCGCTTCCGCCTTTTTATTAGTTGCTAAATAAACCTTACCTAAAAGAGTCAAAGCAGCATACTTCGATGCTTTGCCCGGTGCCGGAACCTCCGTTGGAAGCGGTAAGTTCGCCGCCGCAAATTGCAGATCTTCCTCGACTAATTGATATACTTCTGTTTCCGGAGAACGAAGCACACTATAACTTTCTTCTGCAGCAAGCGGCTTGGTAACCAAAGGTAAATCGCCCCACATCTGCACCATGTTAAAATAATATAGCGCTCGCAGAAAACGCATTTGAGCTACTACACTGGTTTTATAATCTTCATTTAACTCCGCCGTTGTTATGCGATCCAACACAATATTCACATTAAAAACAGCTTTATAACATTCCTGCCAAAAGCGATAGATTTCTGTATTGGAGGGTTTTAGATTATAGTCTTTAAAAGCCCAGCGATCGGATTGGATGCCAGCTACATTGTAAAGCGTTCCATTGTCCGACATCTGTTCAGAAAAATAAGAAACGCCGCTAGTGGGGCCATAAAAAGTATATAGGGAGGCATAAGCCGCGTTCACCGCTAAATCGAAATCTTCAACCGTCTTATAAAAATTTGATTCGTTAGAGTTTGAAATTGGGGCCAAGTCCAAAAAGGATTTACCGCAAGCGCCAACGAGTACTAACAGCGGTAACAAGATAATGTATTGAAAGCTGATTCTTTTCATTTTCTCAAGTTTTTAAAAATCAATTTTTGCTCCAAAGGTGATTATTCTAGGTAAGGGATACGAACCATAATCTACACCAATAAATGCACCTGTTGGCACCGTAACGGATGCTGTTGCAGTAGGCGTAGCATTCGAAAAGATATTACTATAAGAGGTCGACTGATAAGTAGTGTTTTCTGGATCGTAATTCTTATACTTACTCCATAGGTGCACATTTTCTGCATTGGCAAATATGCGAATGCCTTTAGCCGGTGTACGTTTCACCCATCGTTGCGGTAAACTATAAGAAACCCTTATATTCTTTAATCGCACAAACGTAGCATCCTCCACCCAGTAACTGGAAAAACGTTCCTGATATCCTTTAGGGTCTACAGTGGGTTTAAAATGCCAACCATCACCAGGATCACTTTCGGACTTCCAATAATTGGCAACATCAGCATAAGCATTGCGTCCGGCATTCCAGATTCCATTAAAACGTATCAACTGATTTGTGATCTCTCCACCGAACGATCCTTGGAACAAAAAGGATAGTTCCAAACCTTTAAATTGGAATGTATTATTTAGTCCGATAATGAAATCAGGCTGGTTATTTCCGATAATAGTGCGGTCAGCTTCCGTTATTTTCCCGTCGCCATCTACATCTTTGATTTTAGGGTCACCGGGCTTGGTGAAGCCATCACCCCGGGCAGGGCTTCCCTCTATTTCAGCTTGATTTCTATACGCGCCCTCATAAACATATCCAAAGAAATTAGAAATTGGCTGTCCTACTTCTGTCTTCACCTGTACCACATAATCAGTGTAAAGCAAAGGTGCATTACCTGGTCCTAGCTGAAGCACCTTGTTTCGATTGAGTGATAGGTTAAAATCGGTTGACCATTTAAGCGCTCCATCTATATTACGACTGTTTATGTTGAACTCAAAACCTTGGTTTCTTAATTTTCCGACATTACTGAGCTGTGTAGCAAAACCGGTAATGTCCGGCACTGGAACATTCAATAAAAGGTCATTGGTAATGGACCGATAATATTCCGCACTCATCCGAATGCGATCGCTGAATAACCCCATATCGACTCCGACGTTCAGCATATTCGTACGTTCCCATCTCAAATCAGGGTTAGCAATATTGGTGATTAGGAGACCCGTTGCCAGATCACTCCCATACACATAATTTGAGGCGCCGAGCAGTCCAATAGGTCCGTAATTAGGTATCTGATTATTACCTGTTGCACCGTAACTGACACGTAGTTTTAAATTATTAATTGCTGTCAACGGTTTAAAAAAATCTTCATCAGAAATCACCCAACCTCCTGAAACAGACGGAAAATAACCATACCGATTATTGGTACCAAACCGAGAGCTTCCATCTCTTCGCAGTACGGCAGACAAAAAATATTTGTTTTTATAGTTATAATTTACACGCCCTAAGTAAGAAATCATCGCCCATTCATAGGCCAGAGAAGTACCTCCATTGACTGTTCCCGCGTTTAACGTTGGAACCAAGTTATTGGGAAAATTACCGGCAGAGAGTGCCTGATACTCGTCTCTTTGTTTCTGCACCGTATAACCCACCAAAGCGTCAAGGTTATGGTCTCCAAACTGTCGGGAGAAATTCAACGTATTTTCAGACAGCCAATTTAACATAAACCTAGAGTTAGCATTACCTTGGGCCGGTAAGGCAGAAGAATAACCATACTTCTGATCCTTATTCCAGAACATATTAAAGCGTGTATTCAGGAGATTTGCATTGATGCTCGTTTTAAACTTTAGCCCTTCTATCACTTCATACTCCGCGAAGGCTGTACCTAGCGTATTAAAAGATTTATTCTGCTTTTGTAATTCTCTGGTTAACGAATAGGGATGCCACAACTGCAAATCAGTATACTGTGCAAAACGATACCATTCCGAATTTGGGTCTTTAAATCCTAAATTGCCATTTTCATTGTAAACCGGAAAGATAGGTGCGCTTTGTAAACCCAAACTGATCACATCGCTTTTACCTTCCGTTCCTTCCGTTCGATCGTACACTCCTGTGACGCCTAAGTTAAGTCCCACTGCAAACTTTTCAGAAACTTGCTGCCTGATATTCGATCTCAATGTAAGTCGTTTAAGATAATTCTGATCCAGCACCGCTTCCTGATCCAGGTAGTTGCCAGAAAATAAAAACTGAGTCTTTTCTGTCCCACCTGATACCGATAGCTGCGCATTATGTGAAGGTGCTGTTCTGAACATTACTTCCTGCCAATCTGTACCGTTTCCCAATGCTGCTCTTTTAACTGGATCGGTAAAATCTTCTGGGATTCGAAATGGCCCCGTCCGAGCACTATTTGGATCACTGGCACTACGCCCTTCTCCAGAGTTTATCCAGCCATTATTATGTGCATCTATATAGTATTGTATATATTGCTGCGCATCCATTAATTCGATCCGACGAGCAACCTTTTGTATACCATACTCGTAATTGAACCCCACGTTCGTTGATCCAGGCTTTCCTAATTTAGTTGTTACCAAAACCACTCCATTCGCTCCACGGGAGCCGTAAATAGCTGCTGAAGAAGCGTCTTTAAGCACTTCAACCGACTCAATATCCTGCGGATTAATATTGTTAAGGTTAAAATTTTCAATGGGCATGCCATCCACCACATACAAAGGATTGGTACCAGCTGTAATCGAACTGGTGCCCCTTATCCTCACATTAGGTGATTGTCCGGGTGCTCCTTGTGACTGTGTGATGTTAACACCGGCAAGCTGCCCTGCAAGTGATTGGGCAACATTGCTAAAGGAGCGATCTTGAAATTTTTCATGGTTAATGGAAGCCACGGCCCCAGTAATAGCCCGTTTACTTTGTGTACCATACCCCACCACCACCACTTCTTCCAAGTGTTGTTCACTTGCAACAAGAGCAACATTGAAAGACGTGCTCGCTTTACTTAATGGCAACTCTTGGCTTTCGTAACCAATTGAAGAAAAAGTAAGAGAGCTCGTGTTTGCAGGTATCTCCATGAGAAAATGGCCTTCGCTATCTGTCACCGTACTCTTCGCTCCGTCTTTTGTTTTGACTCCCACTCCGGGGAGCGGTACCTTACTTTTCGCGTCCACAACGATTCCTTTAATGGAGCGATTTTGACAATAGGCAATTTCGACACAAAGCCAAAGACTTAGAAATAATACAGTTAACTTCATTGAATCAGGTTTATAAATTAATAAAGGAAATTCGAAGCCTAAATATTGGTTTAATTGTCAAATTTACATTTTAGATACAATGAAGTTTTATAGCATATTTCCCTGCTTTTGTAGGATTTTATCTTTATTAAATTTTCATCTCCTTTCTTCCGAAGAAAGGAGCAAAGACTCCCGCTATAGACAGCTGCTACAAAGCCAGTGCATATACCTGCTAGTCGCAGCTGACTAAGGCGGATTTAAAGTAAACGTAGAGCTTTTGCCAGCAAGCACAGACGTCCCGAAGAGCGAAAATGGCATGGGCAGCAATCGGCAGTTGACATGCCTATAGTCCATAAGAAAAAATCTATTCGTTTATGAGCAGTATCTACTTACAAAGATTTCCAACCATCTCGAAAATGGTTTCTGGGAATTTACCAAAGAATCATTTCATCTTTTACAACATCTCTAAAAGGTGATGATATTTTTCTTCCAATCCGGCCTTTTGTTTAATCTCTTCCGATACCATTGGCCCGTTATTTTCCCATAAATTATTAGGTCCATTGGCATTTTGCAGAAATTTCTCTTTCGGGCACCAATTGTTTTTAACTGTAAAATAGGCAGAACCTTCATCCGTATAGAGATAGAACCAATGCTCGGGCAGATGCGCGTAAGGCGCTGTATAAATACTGTCGATATAATTCGCCTCTATTATAGAGCCCGGCTGCGCCGACAGCGTGTAAATACCCGCTACATCATTCATATGTTTAGCGTAATGATGAATTTTATTGGCTGTTATCTTATTGTTGGCCATTACATTTACGGTGGGCGTCCATCCCCAACCTACACTAATACCCGTATACGAAATTTCACTTATTTCATTATGCTTGATCGTGGTATTAGCCACATAACCCGCTCCGATCCCTACACAGCCCCAGTCGTCGTTCGTCACGTCGGTAATCAAATTATTTTCAATTATATTGTCTGATGTTAATTCACGTTTATCGCTTACATGGTAAGGTAGATGCGTTTCGAATGGCTCTTCGGAAAACACGCCCAGCAAAACACCTGATCCACCGATATCTTTAAATAAGTTGCCTTTTATCTCACTATATTGCACCCCTCGATGATAGTCTAATCCCGTAGAGGCTAAATGCTCAAAGCGACAGTTCTCAAATGATGTATGTAGTGCGTAAGAAACGCTGATTGCGGCCGGTGGTCTTCCGATCCATGCCTGATTTTCCAAACCCTTTTTATCGACAGTACCCGGAACTTTTAATTTATACGCATCTAATAGATACATACCCGCCTGTAACGCTACGTGTCCTTGTCTAGACGGACGAAGCCAGGTGCTATGCTCCCATGCTATTCCTTTAATGTGTACATGCTGCACTGGACGATCAATTGTTCCTTCAACACGAAGTAACGTTTCCAGATGGGGCACTATCACAGATGCCTTATGCATATCTTCTCCAACTTTCGGCCAGTAATAAATTTTTCTCTCTATTTTGTCTAAATACCATTCACCAGGTTCGTCTAAAAATTGAAGCGCATTGGTCAGATAAAATGCAGAATTACCCGTCTCCTTTGACAACCATGGAGCAGGCCACGGATGTTCCGACTGTATTTTGCTCTCCGGTTGCAAAAAAGAAAGGTGTACGCTGTCACCTACTACATCGGCATTTTTAACTCTTAAGTTTGCTATAGCCCACCATTGATGAATAAAAAGTTCCATCCCGACCCGCCACTTAAAACGTTCGGTCACTGGCTTTGGGATCCAACAGGTTTGCGTTTGATGGTTCCACGACAGGATGCGCTCCATGGTAGCTCCTGTTGTACTTTTGGCGCGTACTGCTTTCTTATTATTCACCCACAATTGCCTAAAATCCAATACCCCATCTCCAATAATGGGAGCGTCAATCACCCAAACCTGTCCTTTTGCTATTTCCGGCAAATCGGCGTTTTGAACGTTTGCTTTCTGCCAATTATTTTTTAACTGTATTCCACCACTTATAACAGGATATGCATTTGGAGCTGCACGGATGATAGTGGGACTTTCTGGAGTACCGGCGTCTTCCGGTCTGATAAATAAAGGCTGTTCTAATAGATACGTGCCGTTCTCTACCAAGATACTAATCCCTCCTTTTATTCCTACATCGTTTAACCTCCTTAATTCTCTGACTTTTCTAATGGCACTTTCCAGCGTTGCAAAGGGAGCCTCTTTTGTTCCCATATTGGTATCATTCCCGCGAGGAGAAACCCAGAATTCCGTTGCCTCTAATTTAAAAATAAAGGCTATGACGAGTAAAAAAGCGAGGGTAAATCGATTGTATAGCATGTAAACACTTGTTGTTTATAATAAGTTAAAGAGAACTACGCAATTGTAAACAAAAGTCTAACGCAATTTGCTGAGTCAAGTTATCGTTAATGGCCTTAGCGGTCAGTACCCCCATCTGTTTGTAATCGGTGCTGATCGTCGTGATACCTCCTATCATATATTTTTTTAGTGGCGTGTCGTTATAAGATATAATGCCAATATCCTTACCGATAATAAAAGAGGTTTCTTTTATTTTATCTAGTAAACTCACCAGGTCATCATCGTTTACACAGATGTATACTTCTCCCTTTCTTAATTCGATTTTCGTAACAGTATCTAAAACACCCCTTTCAAATGCATATTGTTGACAGAAACTGTTAAAGCCTCTCTTTATGTCGACGGGCAAATAACTTTTCTTATGAAAAATCAGTCGTAAGGTATCGTATTTACTCAGAACCGGCAGCGCGTGTTCTAAGGCCTTGTAAATATCTCCCTCAAAATCTTCATATATACTTGCGTGATTCCCTTTAACCCGTTTTAAGCGCTTATCCAATATAATGAGTTTTTCTTTTGGGAGTGTATCAATCAACGCTTCTGCTTCATCCTCATTATCAATAAAGTGCGGCAATATTACATAGTGCGTGTAATCTTGTCTTTTGTTCAATAAACGCTTAAACAAATAAAAATCATTGTTGTATACATAAAAATCAATCGGAATATTAGTACCCAGATTTTCAATAAAGCTGTGATAGAACAAATTTTTTCCGTCACTGATTTTATTGACTAATAAACATATACGCATTGGATTGTTTACTTCAGTAGTCGATATAAAATGGCCTTTTCCGGGCACGGCTTTTAAAATCCCTAGATACCGTAAGTACTTGTACCCTCTGTCGGCCGTTTCTCTTGAGATCTCTAAATGATTTGTCAGTTCGTTCAAAGAGGGTAATAGATTATTCTTTTGAAATTTCCCTTGTTTAATGGCCGTTAAAATGGCATGCGCCAATTGAAGGTACTTCGGTGTTGATGAATAGCTATCAACATGTACATGGTCGAAAAAAAAGCTGTTATTCATATTTTAAACTTTTTTAATATAAGTATCAAGAAATAAGTCATGCTGAGTTACACTTTCCACTAAACTCATATACTCTTAATTGTAAATACCTTTTCACTCTACCATCAACGTTAGCTCCGCTCCTTCCAGTCCAATGGCACTTGCTTTTAAATGAATGGTTCCCACACGATCTCCGGATTGTATGATCGCTAGGCACTTACCATTATACGCTTCTTTTTTATTAGCCTTAAGCGATGTTAAGCTTGCTTGGAAGCCGTTATCTACACCCGCTAGAAACCCTTCTCCAGAAACATTAAATGAAATTTCGTTTGATGCAGTAGGTACAAGATTACCTTGTGCATCTTCAATAGACACATGCACAAATGCCAAATCATCTGTAGTTGCCTTCAGGGAAGTTCTATCAGCTGTCAGCCTAACCCGTGCTGGTTTGCCTGCCGTTACTACCTGTTTGGCTAATATTTCATTTCCGTTCCGACGAGAAATAACCTTTAATGTTCCAGGTTGAAAAGGCACCTTCCATGAAACATGCATCTCTCCATTCTTTTTCTGTTTTGAGCCCAATGATTTATTGTTTAAAAAAAGCTCTACTTCATCTGCCTGGCTAAAGTAAGCCCATACATCTATTAGTTGACCCTTTTTCCAATTCCAGTGTGGCAGTAGGTGCAGTACCGGTTTATCCGTCCATTCACTTTGGTACATATAGTAAACATCTTTCGGAAAACCAGCCAGATCGATAATGCCATAATAAGAACTCCGCGCAGGATAATCATAGGGCACCGGTTCCCCCAAATAATCAAAGCCAGTCCAAACAAATAAACCTGCTAAAAAATCGCGTTCTTTAACAGCTTTCCATGCCTGTTCATGACTTGTACCCCAATAGGCCGCTACTTGGTCATACGCAGACACTGCATAATCCGGATTTCCATTTTTAACAAATTTTTCTTTCGAGCTTGATGGCCAGAAACGCAAGGTATCATGCCCAAGATCATAGTGACCGCGCGTTGCCAAAGCAGATGTGGTTTCCGATGCAATCAAACTATTGCCGGGAAAATTGACAGGTAAGCTATCGTACTGCTCGTATTTATAATTAAAGCCTAACACGTCCAAGGCCTTTGCTTGTGCAATAAAATTTTTTTCGAAATGTGTTTCTGTGAGGGCGGCGGTAACAGGACGGGTGCTATCTATTTTTTTCACAATAGCTGTAAGCTCTTTTGTTAAACGGGTGCCCGTACTATCAAACTGCTCCCGTATTTCATTGCCTATACTCCACATAAATACAGAAGGATGATTTCTATCGCGCTTCACTAGATCTTCTAAATCTTTTTTATGCCACTTTTCAAAATCCAGCGAATAATCAAATTTGTTCTTTTTCTTCTGCCACATATCAAAGGCCTCATCCATCACCAAGAAACCCATACTGTCGCACAGATCTAAAAATTCAGGTGCCGGAGGATTATGAGAAATACGTATAGCGTTTGCTCCCATTTCTTTTAATAATTGCAGTTGCCGTTCCATGGCTCTCTTATTAACTGCCGCACCGAGTGCGCCTAAATCATGATGCATACAGACACCTAGGATCTTTGTTTCTTTACCATTAAAAGAAAATCCCGCTTTTGCATCGAACGAAAAATAGCGGATACCTGTCAGAATACTATGTTCGTCTATCAGCTGATTGTTTACAAAAACCGCTGTTTTTACTTGGTAACGGTAGGGATTTTTCATGCTCCATAAAATCGGCCTAGCAAGCTTTATTCGAAAAGTTGCCTTTGTCAACGTGTCTTGTAATGACTGTCGATACTGTTCTTTCGCGACCAACTGTTTCTGTTGGTCATAAACAGTTATAACAACATCGGCTGCAACCGTATTGCCTGTAAGATTCTTGAGCGAAGTTACCTGTTGAATGATGGCTTCATTCTTCTCTATTTTAGGCGTACTTAGGAATGCACCCCAGTGATCAATTGCTATCTGATTTTTAAAAACCAACCATACGTTTCGGTAGATTCCCGATCCCGAATACCACCGGGAATTTGGTTGTTGACTATTATCTACTCGAACAGCGATGGTGTTCGCTTGTCCGTTTCTTTTTATATAAGGAGTAAGATCATACCTAAATGAAGTATAACCACTGGGTCGTTTTCCTAAATAATGTCCATTTATCCAAACTTCACTATTCCTATAAACGCCATCAAAATCGATATATACCTGCTTATCTTCTGCCTCACGCGGTACATGAAACGTTTTTCGATACCAGCCAATACCTCCCGGTAATGCCCCTCCTTGATTAGTGGCCGGATGTTTTTTACTAAAATCACCCTCAATACTCCAATCATGAGGAAGGCGCAAATGCCGCCACTGTTGGTCATTATAAGTCGGTAATTCCGCTGCCTCTTCGTCCTGTAACGAGAATCTCCAGCCATCATTAAAGCAATGACGTCCAAGAGACTGCTCCTGTCCAAAGCTATGTTCGATCAAAAGCAAGAAAAAGCAACAAGTAATCAGTGTTTTAACCATATGATTCTTTCCGATAAATTTTAACAACAACCTTATTTTCAGTAGTAGCTTCATTTCTTTTTATTTGTTGGTTTATCCGGACTAACAAAGTTTAAGGTGCTCTTTCCGTAATCTTTTGACAAGGCCACAGCAATTCCGCGCTGTTCATGTTTATTTACCGCACAATAGAAATGGTAAACAACCCCATCATACTTCAAAACAAAAGATTTATGCGCATATAGTTGGTCATAGGGTTCAGACGGTTCGATTAAGTTTTCGCCTTCCCAATCCGTCCAATTTACTAGATCTTTCGAAGCCGCAAACCGATTAAATGCCCCTTTGCGATCTTGCCAAAAAGCACCGAAATAAAACATGACATAAGTATCCCCTATTTGCTGTATTACAGCATCTCCTGTTATTCCTACCGGATGATGCATGACGGGTGCCGTCAAGTAACGTTTCCAATGCACCATATCGTCCGACACTGCCATTCCTATCCGTTCGAACCAGCGGGTTTTCAAATTATTCTGTGCAGAATCTCCATTGGCATTATAATACATTACGAAAGAATGGCCGGTTAAGCGTTTTTTATCTTTTATGACGGTACTTTTAAATAGTTTACGGTTTTCCCACCATCTCACATCTTTATCTTTGGCTGTAAATAGGGGAGCCTTGAGGCGCTCCCATTCATGAGCAGTCCATGGGTTCCGCGTGGTGTAAGCCATTCCAATAGACAGATTGCCCGCCTCATACCCTTTTGCATCACCACCAAAATAAGACATCCAATACTTCCCGTTAAACTTATTGAGTTTATATGTTCCTCCCCAAGTTATATCCTGTAAGGCATTGTAACCGGCTTTTTGATCAGCATCCCAGGCGCCATCATTCGAAAATGACATCAGCTTACCTAAAGTTGTCCATTTCAACAGGTTCTCACTGCTCGCTAACCAAGTCTCATAGCCTCGCCCGTCGAATAATAAATAGGTCATATACCACTTATCCCCTTTTCTAAAGACGGTAGGACAATCCATTTTTTTTTCGTTGTTAGGAGGCACCATAACAAGTCCATATTTATAAGGCGTTTTCACCTCATTATAAATGCTGTTCATTTCTTCACGCGTCACCCGTCCCTCTTGCGCATAAAGAGGAACTCCGTTGCCGAAAAGAATAAAAAGTAAGATGATATATATATGTTTTTCCATTTTTGCATTAAGACGTAAGTAGCAAGACATTCATCATTCACCATTCATCACTACTTTAAACTGATAATCCCCCGATCCAATTTCAACGATCGTATACTCCTGTTCCTTTCCTACTACTTTCCCATCCGTGTCATTAATCAGTTTTCCGTTTTCATAAACAGTCGCTCCTTCCTGAACCGGTAAATAAACCCTAGCTTGGGTATTCGGTGGAATCTGTACTGTCAATTCAAACCGATGATGATCCTTTTTCCATGAAGAAGAAATCAAGCCATAAGGAGAATCATAAGTTCCTTTTACATAGTGTACATCGCCCACGACTTCCGGTCTGATTTCAATCTTATCGAAGGCTATTCCCTGTTCTTGTTGCCTAATTCCCGCAAGTCCGCTATAAAACCATTCCATTAAATGTCCCAGCATAAAGTGATTATTCGAAACGCGCGACAGTGCTTGCCACGATTCCGTCAAGGCAGTTGCTCCTTTTGCCAGTTGATAACCATAACCGGGCACATCTGTTCTACTGTTCATCTCAAAAATAACATCCGATCTACCTGCTTGCTCCAACACCCTTAGCACATAACGATAGCCAATATCACCGGCTGTTAGGGCATTATTTTTGTTTCTGATATCTTGAATCAAATTATCCAAAACAGCTTCTCTATAGGACGGATCGACCAGCTCCATATAAAGCGCCATGGCATTGGCGGTCTGACTCCCGCTAGCATATTGTTTGCTGTTGACATTGAAAAAGGCGTTGTTAAACGCTTTTTTAACTTCTTCCGCCAGTGATGCGAATGCCTGTTGATCCTTCGTTTCTCCGAGCTGCCCGGCAATTTTCATCAATAAACTTAAATCATAATAATAAATCGCTGTTCCGGTTACACCCATGGGTGTCAATTGAGAAACACCTGGCGGTTTAGGGCCGAGGTCATACCAATCACCCAAACCTTGTTTGAGTAGATACCTATCGGATTTGGTACGTAAGTATTTAATATACTTTTTCATCATCGGATAGGCGCTTCTCAACACCTCCTTGTCGCCATACCATTTATATATATACCACGGTAGAATAATGCTTGCACTACCCCATTCCGGCGAATCGCGAAACATGTCACCACCCCAATTAAACTCCACGTATTCGGGCGCTATTGCCGGCACCAAACCGTTCGGCAATTGTGATTGCCTCATGTCATCGACTATCTTTTGCAAAAGGTTCGCAATGTCATAATTATAACGCACGGAAGCACCCATGAGATGGGTTTGCTCTAACCAACCAAGTTTTTCACGGTGCGGGCAATCGGTAAACACGCTCATCATATTACTTTTGATAGCCCAGTCAATAAGCGTATGCGTGCGATTGAATAAATCATTTGATGATTGAAAGGTTCCTACCTTCCTTGCTGCGTTACGCACATGTAAACCTTTTAAGGCTATAATTTGAGCCTGTTGTTTCCGACTTGATTTATCTTTTGGCGCAGCGCCGTGTATTTCTACATAACGAAATCCATAATACGAAAAACGCGGTTGCCAAATTTCCTCTTCGCCACCTTTTAAAATGTAAGTAAAATAGTAAGGACTACCCGATGCTTTCTGCGTTACCATTCCGTCTTTTAACAATTCACCTGGGTAAATACGCACGGTATCACCTCGACTTCCTTTCAGCTTGATCTGTACAACACCCGAAGCGTTCTGGCCTAAATCGTACACCCAGTTCCCTGCACTAGTTTCATTGATTTGCTGCGGGTCGAACTGTTCCATCACTTTTACAGGCTCCGCCATTTGTGGTTTAAGCGCTGGTGGGCCTTCCACCACGATGGCTTGCTTCCATGACTGATCGTTAAAACCACCATTGTCCCAACCTTGCTGCTCTAAACGAGCATCGTAATCCTCTCCACCGTAAATACTGGAGAAAGTAATAGGTCCTTTGTCTGTTTTCCAACTATTATTACTAACAATATCTTCCTTAGTACCATCTGTATAACAGAGTTGTAAACGACAAATCATTTTTGGGTAACCGAAAGCTACTTTCTGCTTTCGATACCTCCCCTTTACAGGCGGAATGTAATAAAAGCCATTTCCTAAAAGAACGCCCAGGGTATTTTCGCCCCTTTTTATGCTTCCCGTAACATCAAATGTTTTGTAAAGGGCCTCTTTATCATATTTAACCCAACCCGCATCTAAAAAATGGTCTGCTATTTTATCACCGTTGAAGCGTGCTTCAAAATGCCCTAATCCGCTGATAAATAGTGTGGCCCGTTTTACCTTTTTCTGAACCTGAAACGACTTCCGCAATAAGGGGAGTACATTATTATCTTCGTAGCTGTCTTTTTTATCTCCCTTGGGCAGAGGATCCCGACGTTCTTCTGCTAACTCTTCGTAAGCTATCCATTGGGCACCATTCCAATCTTCCTGATTAAAAAGTCCCATTTGCCAATAAGCGGGCTCCGACCATGCAGATTCATTACTGTGGTTATCCCAAACCTTAACTTTCCAATAATACAGTTGGGTGGCCAACAATCCTTTACCCTTATAGGGAATCTGAATATTCGCACTGATCTCGACCTTTCCCGAATTCCAAATAATATTGGTATCCGACCATGCGTCTATTTTATTGGATACGACAATTTGGTAGGCTGTTTGCCGTGTATTTCTAAGCTGGCTCTTTAATCTCCAACTCAGCAAAGGATTGCTCGTAATAATGCCTCTAGGATTGGTTTTATAAGCCACTTGCAGATCTGCCACTTGTAAATCTGCCACTTGTAAATCTACGGCAAAGCTAATAGCACAACAATGAAGTAAAACAGCTAATATGACGGTAATCCTACTCATTTTTACGTTTATAAACCCTACCCATGATCTATAAAGGTGTCAAAGGATTGTGGTTAGTCTTATTTACAAAGATAAACGGACTAACACGTCCTCGCTTGTAAGAATTTTTCCTTGTATTGTAGGATATTATCTTTAAATGATTGCCTTTTTACTTTGGTTTGAGACAGCCACACTAAATCGTACTGGCTTCGCACTAGTTTGACACTGACTTGGTACTGATTTAACACTGTTTTGGTACTAGTTTTACACTAGTTTAATACTGGCTTGGTTATACATAGGCACCTCCTTAGTACTGGTATTAATCTCATTTATCAGACGAATATTGAAATCTTTATCTCTTTATTTTTTCTTTGCTCTTTGCCTTAGAATGATTTTTTTATCTTAATGGCAGAAATTAATGTGTAAAAACCTTCTAAACAAGCACAAATGAAGGCACTATCACAGTGCTCTTCCCTTTGATAGTTATCTTATTGATTTCATAAATACATTCAGTATTTAGACATTAACAATTTGGATGCAATATCTTAATTCCGTAGACTTATTCCATCCCTTCAATTTTGGTATAACGGACATCTTTCAAAACAACTGAATCGCCACCATCTGTCGCAACATGCTGATAAACCTTTTTGGCCGGGATATCAAAACTTACCTTGCTAAAAGAAATGTCTTGCGTATTCACCAAATGTAACACAGAATCTTGACTAGTAAACTCCGCATTTTCAATAGTAATATCCCTAGCATCTTTTATATCAAAAAGCTTTTCGGTCTTTGCTTTCACGTGACGAATTTGTACTTTTTCCAGCGGTGCCTCGGGAATTCCATCAACCCGCATGAAGTGCGTAGCATCTTCAATTATTAAATTACTGATCTTGATATCGTTAAAGTGTGGGGTAAGCTCATTGACCGCAACCGTGTTTGATCTATTAGCAGCCGCACCTACATGGACAGCACTTCCTAACATATCCCAACGCAATGCGGTTTCACCTACGCGCATACGAATACGATCATAAAAGAGTTGCGCACCACCTCCTCCCCGAGGTCTCCTTGTTTTGAAACGGATCCCGGTTCCTTCATTATTAAATACGCAATCATGTACATATAAGTTGCGAACCATACCAGCGGTCTCACTGCCAATGGTGATACCGCCATGCCCCTTCTCAGCAAAGCAATAACGTACCACGACATTTTCCGTTGGCCTACTAACACGCAATCCGTCCCAACCTCTTCCCGCCTTCATGGCCAAGCAGTCATCACCCGTTTGCAGTGTACAATATTCGATCAACACATTCCTGGAAGATTCGATATCGATACCATCTCCTCTGGGTATGCCTACCGAATGAATCGTTACACCTCTTATAATTACCTGATCGCAATATTGAGGCACGATATTCCAAAAAGCAGTTCGTTCTAAGCTAATGCCTTCAATCAACACATTTGTGCAGTTAATTGGCGCGATAAACATGGGTGGAAAGATAAAGCTCCCATCCTTTCCATCGTATATGCGTTCGTTTACCGGCTTTACATGGGAGACGACATTTTCAATCACTTCCTGCGTCATAATTTGTTTCCGAACGGATCCTTCTCCCGGTCCGATAAGTTTCCCCTTACCCGTAACTGCTATATTTTGTTGATTATTGGCATAGATACAGGCCCCAAGGGACATGACTTCTACACCTTCATTACGCGTAAAAACAACGGGTAAATAATCCTCTATCGCTCCACTGAAATGCAACTCGGCACCCACCGCTAAATGCAGGTCGACATTACTCTTCAAACTGATCCGCCCTGTCTTCCATTTACCTTTCGGCACTAGCAATCGACCTCCCCCGTTTTTTGATAATTCATCAATGCCTTGTTGAATAATCGTCGTAACCAGCATCCCCTCCTTGGCACCCAAGTCGCTTATACTTTCGGTTCTTTCAGGAAAAACAGGCTTTTTCAGATCCTCCATTGGAAAGGGTGCCGTAATCGCCGCAATGCTATCTGGCATAGGGGCTACTCCTACCTGCTCGGCTATCGGAATATTCTCCGGCATCCCTTGATCATGTGATCCTTGTTTGTTCTTACAGCTTTGGAATAGGCTGCATACGAGTGATAAGTAGATAATTAGAGACCTTACTTGTATCATGAGGACTGAAAAATTTTCTTCATATAACGTGTATTTGCACCAAAGTTTCCTTTTACGTCGTGTGGATTGTTGGCATCTCTGGAACGCTCTATAACCAACCATCCGCGCCACCTCATATCATCCAGCGTCTTGCGAACTTGCTGCATATCTAAACGTTTATTATTTTCGAGCCAAACGCCATCCTCATCTGTACAATGTATCTGACAGATATATTCCTTCCCCAGAATCCGTAGCTCTTCGTGTAAATCACGTCCATTTTTTAGTGCGTTCGAAAAATTGAAGTAGCTTCTGATATGAGGGGATCCGATATCATCCAAAAACTTCTTTTCTCCCTTCGCATCTAAGGCCGTTTCAATACCAATGGTTACCTTAGCACGCGCCGCCATCTTTCCAATAACCTGTAAACGCTCCACTAAAACCGGTCGCAATTCAGGATATTGAATCAAATCACATTGTATCCCCAAGGGAAGGAAGGCGATTTTCACCTTCATGGCCACCATCGTATCAATACAGTCTTGTACCATCTGCCGGTAGGTAGCACGCTTGGCGAGCGATTGCGCATAAAAACCCGTCATTGCCAAAGAACATATTTGAATGTTTAACGCTTTGACCTTATCTAAATAAGCCTTTCGATTTGCCGGATCGGCCAATTTATTATCAAAGGTATCACGGTCTCCAAGACCTCCCATATCTACCTCCACACCGTCAGCACCTAATTCATATGTTAAATCCAGCGCGCTGATTTTTTGCCGCTTCAACATCATTAAATCGATAACCGCAACCTTATATCGTTGTTTTTTAGCTGCAAATAACCACTTCGGAACGAGCGCACCACCTGCTACCATCATGCTTGCCTGTACAATAAAAGATCTCCTATTGATCAGTCGAACATTCTTTTTCAAATTCTGCATTATTCAAACATTTTTTCGAGGTTATCGTATCCTTTTATTGCATTTGGCGGAAGTTTTTCCCCATTCTTCCCAAACACATATAACATATGCTCTTCTTCTATAGTACATTTTGTTTCATCGTAATTTCCTTGCGCATCTTTCACCAATTTATCATCCAAACCAAAATGTTTGA
Organism: Pseudosphingobacterium sp.; assembly: GCA_035565175.1. GTDB lineage: Bacteria > Bacteroidota > Bacteroidia > Sphingobacteriales > Sphingobacteriaceae > Olivibacter. Next base: position 65,501 of record DATMSZ010000425.1, on the reverse strand, counting down.
TCAAAAAGTCATATACCGGTTTACGCTTGGAAAAACCAAAATCATGACCGTCTTGAGGTAGATGTACATTTTCTATCAGCTGCTGTTTTTCGTAGTACCCATATATTTTTTGCAAATAAGGGAAATCGTGCTCGGGCATATGAGCCGTCCAATCGCCTCCATCTGAAATAACTAATTGTGGATGAGGTGCCGTCATCGCAGCGATCTCTACGTTATCCGTCCCGCCACCACATAGATGTATGGGCATACCACTTTCACAAGGACATCCCCCATAAAAATAAGATGACAAGGAAACCACCGGAATGCTTAATTTTATACGTGGATCAAGGGCCGACATCAGCACCGTTTGGCTACCTCCGCCAGAACCGCCACAAATTGCCACACGGGTTGTGTCAGCTTCTTTCAAACTGAGCAAGTAATCTAAAATGCGTATTGCTCCCAATGTCTGGACTGTTTGTGAAAGACTTCTTCGATGGTCTTCATATTTAAATTGTAAACCAGACTCCCCCCAGCCGAATAGATCATAGCTAAAGGCCATGGCTCCCATACGTGCTGTCATGGCAAAACGAAGCTGAGCGTCTTTTCGAAAACGATGTCCTTGCCAATGCCCGTCAGGACTTAGGACGATCGGTATCTTTCCTTTTATATTGATTGGCCTATAAAGCGATCCGTTCACATAAACACCCGGCAATATCTCCAAAGCAATATTCTGCACGGTATAACCATTCATTTTCCTTATAGATGTCATAATCGGTTTGGCATTCGGAACGTTTGGTAAAGGATCTAATTTTAATGCTTTCCATAAGGCCTTTCTTAAACTATCTTTTCTTAATTCCCAACTCGCTTTATCATCATATTGAGCGGCTAAATGATCGAGTGTTTCCCAACCTTTTTTGACCTGCCAACGATAGTATTCATATTCTTTAAGCTTGTAAACGCCTTCTTTTTCTTTGTTGACTTTCAGATCCAGTGGCGTTAAAATCTCGGTTAACGTTTCCTCTACGTTTGGTCGAAACCTCCATAGAGCATAATTTAACCAGCGATCTTTCACCTGGTTCTCATCATATTTAATCTTTATCCCAAACCTATCCTCGATCGTGTGCAGTACGTCCTTTAAGGGCATACGATATTGATCGTCTGTGTTCTGTGCCCTTGCAAAAAAATTGCCGAGCAGAACGACCATAAAAAATACGCTAATTGCTTTTAACAATACGTTCATGGCGAATCAATTAATTCTCTTCTTTTTTGTATTCGTCTAGTTTAGGAGCTGTATAGCCTTTCACTTTCGGCCAACTACCATTCTTAATTTCTCGAAGCTCCAATTTATTCGGATCGACCACAACATGCTTAATTTTCTGCCTTCTCCATGTATAAACAAAATGTAATAAACCATCGCTGCTCTGTATGACGGCCGGATAAGAATACTGGCTAATGGGTGAATCTTCTAGAATCAGGGCGGCATACCATGCCTTGCCGTCTTTAGAAATAGACACATTTAAAGGTGTGCGCGGTCCTTTTGCCAAGTTGCCTGGAGGAAGTACATGGTTGTACACCAATACGTGGCGACCATCTTTTAAGGTAACCGCATCGGTGCCTGAGTTATTGTTCGGAAGATTCGTTTTCTCAATAGGTGACCAGGTTTCACCGTTATCGTCCGACCAAGATTGCACCAACGCTCTATTCCGGCTGCGAGCCAAAAGCTGCAACCTGTTTTTTCCATGTATTAATATGCTAGGTTGAATAGCATCTATACTGTCCTTTGCTTGCAACGGTCCGATTTGTCTCCAATTAGCTCCAAAATCTTTGGTTACTTCAAAATGAAGCTTCCACCCATCTCCTTCTGTGCTACTTGGGCAGAATAATTGTCCGTTTTCAAGTAAAATTGGTTTATTTTTCACTGGGCCTATATATCCGTCTGGCAGCTTTTGAGCTTTCGACCAAGTGCGTCCACCATCTTTAGACGTTTTAAGCATCCCCCACCATTCGGAGGGTTTAGGGCCTATTTTATAAAACAGGAGTAAATCGCCACCCGGAATTTGATACAAAACAGGGTTCCAAGTAGGTAATCTTTTTCCATCAGCTTGCACACCATCGGCAGCAGAAACGGGAGCAGTCCACTCACCTCCTTCCTGCCTGCATACATATATTTCTACATCCGGATGACGCTCTTTCGTCCCTCCAAAAAAAGCGGTTACTAAACCACTGGGCGTTTCGGCAATGGTGGCCGAATGACAAGATGGAAAAGATGCTTTTTCATATAAAAATTCATCGGTCAGAATCCCTTGACGCCAAGGATTTTCTTGCGCATACGTCACATTGGTCAGAAATAACAAAATGACCGTTAAGCGCTTTAATAAAGTTGTTTTTCTCATTGTTTACCCTCCTTTGCTTTTTTGGCTTTTACTGCATCCACATATGTTTTAAATAGTTGCTGCCAATTGCGTCCATTGGTATTAAAATATTGTTCAATTTTCGTTTTATAGATTTCAAAAATGGCTGAAATCTGTTTCATACTTTTATAGTCCACTGCCTGCTCTCTCGCTTGTTCCAAGTTTTGCTTAATCATTTCACGTTCTTCTAAGGTTAAATCAGGAACAATCGCTTCATAACCTTTTGTAGTAAAAGCCACTTTCCCTACCGTATACTTATCTAAAATGGTTGCCACCTGCAGCTCATTTAAATCTTTCCGCAAACCGTCCATCAGCTGCTGATGCACATCATCCGGCATCGCACTATCGGCAATCATCTGCCTGTCAAGTTCGGATAATGCTGTACCGGTTGCGGGGTTGATTCCTGCCGGCACCTCTGTGAACGGATGGCTATTATGCCAATCACGTACAGCTTTCAAATGGGTAGCTATAACCATTTGCACGTGTTGTCTCTTTGTGTCGTCCTGCAGTGAGAGGCTTTCTACCCATTCTTTTGCTTTTTTGACTTGCTCTGCATCCGATTTAGCAATGCGCTCCAACGAATCCGTTTGAGCATAACCCGGCGCAAACAATAAGCAAAAACCTGCCACACATATCCAATTTTTTATTCTTTTTATCATACTCTTCTTAGTTAGTCAACTACTGCTTATTATTTTTATCAGATAAATCGGCATCTTTTATACGGAATTGATACGTCCCTGCGTCTACCTCAAACATTGCTTTTCCTTTCTCCTCTTTTATATACCGAATACCTTCTACCACCTCTACCTGCTTATTCCCCTCGCTGATTTTTTCTTTTGCTGTTGTAGGAAAATAAACAAGCGCACTGCTATTGGGCGGAATAGTAATATTCCAGGTTAAACTTCTTCCATTCTTTTTCCAAGAGCTCTTAATTAGTCCATAGAGCGATTGATACGATGCTTCTACCTGTTGAAGGGGATTATCAAAATCAGGCTTCATCATCAATTGTTTGAAACCTGGCTTATTGGCTTTGATTCCGGCCAGATGTTCATAATACCAGATCAGTAAGTCACCTAATAACATGACGTGGTTCTGCGAATTCATACCGGGATTCGCCGTGTTTCCGTTCCACAGCTCCCAAATTGTTGTTGCACCATGTTCAGCCATATAGCCCCAGCTAGGATAAGTCGTATTGGTTGCTAAGCGGAAAGCCAAATCTGGCCGCCCATTATTACTCAACCCTCGCATAAGCCATTGTGTCCCTATAACACCAGTACTGATATGCCCGCCATCGGTTACCGTTATCCTCTCTACCAGCTGCTCAAATACGGCCTTCTTAAATTCGGACGGCACCATATCAAAGGAGAGAGGCAATAGGTTAGCCGTTACCGTATTATTACTATATTGTTTCTTTTGTGTATGAAAAAACTTCAGGTTAAAGGCCGTTTTAATCTTTTCACTTAATGCTCTAAATTCCTGTCGGTCATGATCGTTGCCGATCAAATGAGCAAAATTTTGCATGATGGCAAGTAAATGGTAATAGGTAGCCGAAGCAAGCAATGTACCATCTGTTTGACGTAATGGATCACGTGAATGAATGAGTTCCTTCGATTCCGGTGGCACACACCAGTCGCCATATTTGTCTTTAGTTATCAATCCATCTTCCATGTAATTGTCCCACATATAATGTATCCATTTTTTCATGGAAGGATAATGTTTTTCTATCACTTGTTTATCGCCGTACTGACGATACAACATATCCGCAACGGTGAGATAAGTACCTGGCCATGTGACGTTATCACTATAGTAGCGCCAGAAAGCCGGTGCTACATCCGGAATACTTCCATCAGCCATTTGTGCAGCTTGAATATCATCTAACCACTTAGCATAGAGTTTAGCATTGTCAAATAAGAAACTCTCTCCATAAGAACCGGTTGTTCGATCGCCCAACCAGGGTTGCCTTTCATTCCGTTGTGGACAATCGATGGGCATCCCTTTATAGTTTCCTGCGATGCCCCACCAAGCATTTTGATAAATTTGGTTGAGAATAGGCTGATCGCTTTTAAAGTGCCCCGTTTGAGCTAAAGCATCGTAAACCACCATACCTTCAAAATCATTTAAACTAGGTTTACCGGGATATCCCCTTATCTCTACATACCGAAATCCATGGTATACGAAACGGGGCTCCCAACTTTCCTGTTCTCCGCCTTTCAGCGTGTAACTATCTGTCACTTTTGCATCTCTTAAATTTGCCGTAAATAAGCTCCCATCTTGCTGCAATGATTCGGCAAATCGCATTTTTACCTGTGTTCCCGAAGTCCCTTTTACGTGTAGCTTAATCCATCCCGTCATATTTTGTCCCATATCTATGATATAGGTTTCGGGAGTCTGCTGATGAATGGCTATTGGTTTTAGTGTATCCATCACCTGCATAAACTCATTCATTTGTGCGGTGGGCATACCTCCCGGTTCTTGGACAAAGCGCGCTTTCAGCCAAGCATTATCTTGATAACCTACGGCATTCCACCCCGTCAATTCCTTCGTAGCGTCATATTCTTCTCCGTCATATTCATTGTTTGTGCGAATAGGCCCATCGGCGGTTACTTTCCAGGAATCGTCTGTATTTATATAGTCTTTTGAATCATCGGCATACTCCAACTCCAAATTGAGTCGCATTTTCGGATAACCAAATGTTTTTATTTTATAGGGTTTATATGCTTGACGCATTGTATAATAACGGCCATTTCCTAAAATCACACCCAATGCATTCTTTCCAGTCAGCAACTTGTCTGTCACATCAAAGCTGTTATATTTAACCTCTTTTGTGTAATCCGTTGGGGCCGGTGCCAACACTTGCTCACCTATTTTCGTCCCATTTATATAGAGTTCATAAAGGCCTAATCCGATAATATAGACTTTAGCGCGTTTAATCTTCTTTTTTGCATCAAACTCTTTACGGAAGTATCTTGCAGACAATCGGGAAAACTGGTCTTCACGGTCCCAGGGAAACGAACGGTCCAACCCAATCCACCGGCCCTTCCAATCATTGTAATTCAGTAATCCCACACTCCAGAAAGCCCCTTCACTCCATGTTGTTTCTCCTGCGCTGCTCCAGACCTTGACACGCCAATAACAATGATGGCCACTTTGAAGTTGCTTCCCTCTATAACGGATGTATGCGCTACTGTCTGATGTTAGTTTTTTAGAATCCCATAGGTCCGCATCACCTTTTGCTAATAAATCAGGAGATGATGCTACCTGTACTTGGTAAGCAAGTTGTTTTAGGCTGCGTTGGTTTCCCACCAACTCCCAGCTTAGCCTCGGTTGTCTGCTACCTATGCCTTGCGGATTGGTCAAAAGTTCACAACGCAAGCGGTTTACCTGCACCAGATCATTGCCCATTGCGTTCAGAAATGAGCTAATGAGAAGTAGTATAGCTAAATATGTTATGGTCTTCCGTTTAAACATCCGTTAATTACTGCTCAGTAAAATCAAAATAGAGCGTTAACTCTTTTGCACGAGTAGGATCTTTCTCATAATCATAAAAAATATTCTTCGCTCCCATTGGACCCGTGTTTTCTCTTTTTTGTGTTTTTGTTCCGATGCCGCTAATTCCTTGCATAAAAGAAATGTCGCCGGTAGGAAATACCAGGTCATAGTTTTTCCAGGGATCTTCTTTATGCGCTGGTGTATATAGCCTTAAGAACACATCTTCATCTGGTGTCACTACTTTAAATGAATGATCTTTTGTTTGGAACAAACTCCAATACATATTAGCATGATACCCTTTAAACTCAGGATAGAGCCACGGTGCTTCTCCGGTCTCGCTATCATTGTATGTTTTTCTCCAAATACCAAACGTTTGTCCTTTCATTCTATTTTTCCAGACCCTGTAAGGGCCTATCCCCATATATTGTACGCTCAGCATTTGCTCTTTCGGAACAGAAAAATTAAGTCCTACAAAATCTGTAAAATAATCCCCAGGAAAATAGCGAACAAATAACTTTATCCATCCGGAAGGATAAATGGTCCATGCTAAGGTATTGTAGCTTGACTTTTTATCAAAAGAAGAGCTGATAACCAATTGATCTTTTTCTTTACGATAAGTAAACCCGCTGAAATTATTTTCACCTTGTTGAAGGACAGGGCCATTATTCAGCGGAATATCTCCTTTTCGATTAGAGACTTTCTGTAAAATACCCGACTGCTTATTAAGCTGGACGGTTAAGTCACCCGTTCGAATAATATATAAAGAATCCGTTTCCTTCAGTTGTATTACCTCCTCGCCATCCGTGTGTATTAACCTTTCCGCAATTTCGTTTGGTCGGCTAATCGGAAAACTCCAGGTAAACAGTTCTTTCTTATAGAGATCATAAGCCGTCACATACAGCACGTTAAAAATATTCCAATTACTTGGCAAGTCCAGTTGAAGAGCTCCCTTTTCAAAGGGTTTAATATCTGGAATCTCAACAGAACCGGAAAGAGAGTCTAGCACTTTTCCGTTGTTCTCCCATTTCTTTAATTTCCATGTAAAAGAACATTGATTGAGGTTCGTAAAAGCATATCGATTTTCCAGGTTCAACGTACCATTAAAGGTTGGGGTGATTTCTCTTTTCTCTATAAAGACAGGACTCCATATTTCTTTGATGGCATAAAAGCTTCCTTCTTTTTCTCGATAGGGCCCTACTATACCATCAGCAGCATGGTTTCCATCGGTATCAATAGTATCTTTTCGATCTCTTCTAACGACTCCTTGGTCTGCAAAATCCCATAAAAAGCCGCCAGCAGAAAGCGGGTCTGCCCACATATGTTTCCAATAATCTTCCAAACCCGCACCATGCCCGCCATCATACATTCCGTGCAAAAATTCAGTTGGCATTACAATTTCTCTGCCATTATTATAGTTGCCAATACCGTAATTATACTCCCGATAATGCTGTGTTTCTATACCTCCAAATAACTGCCAAGGGTGTATGACCGGTCGTTTCTGTAAATCTTCCGTTAAAAAGATGTTATCGAAATCGAAATTGTGCCCTCCTTCATTGCCATTTGCCCATAGCACGATAGAGGGATGATTCTCATCATGCGTCATCATTTCCTTTAACAACTTGGTCCCTATTGGTGTATCATAATGCCCATGCCAACCGGCCAGTTCATCCATTACGAAAAGTCCCAAAGAGTCACAAACATCTAGAAAATGATCATCGGGCGGATAATGTGACATACGCACGGCATTCATATTCATTGCTTTCATCAGTTCAACGTCCTGAATGCTTATCTGCTTGCTGGTAGTTCTGCCAGATGTTGGCCAAAAGGAATGTCTGTTTACTCCCTTGAATTTCATCTTTACGCCGTTTACATATATACCGTCACGCGCACGCACATCAACCGTTCTAAAACCAAATTGCTTTTTTATTCGGTGTATTACCTTATTGTCGTCATATAATTCGAATACTACCTCATACAGTGAAGGAAATTCAGAAGACCATAGTGACGGACGATCAATATTTGTTTGAAGGTTCACTTCTCTTTGCTCGGAAGAAATATGTTGAGAAAAACGCTGGCCAACCGTTTTACCATCCATTGAATAGATCTGTCCTGTTACTTCCGTTCCTTTACCATTCAATCGTAATCTGGCTTTGAAATTTCCGTTCGCTTGCGCATCGATAGAAATGCGTTCCATATGCACTGTGGGTAATATTTCCAACCAAACCGGACGAAAAATGCCACCGAATAACCAAAAGTCCCCCTGTCTTTCTGCAGCATTTACAGAACTATCCGCAGAATGTTTAGCTACTTTTACTTCTAATGTATTTTCTTTGTTGTAATGGAGCAATTTGGTTACATCATATTTAAATGCATAATAAGCTCCTTGATGAATCGGTCCGGCCAAATTTCCGTTGATTTTCACCTCGGCATCCGTCATCACCCCTTCAAAGACCAAATTAATCTGTTTATTCTTCCAACTGGGTGATACCCGAAAGGTGTGCTTGTATAATCCTTCTTCCTTGCCTACTTTTCCAGCCTTATCGAAACCATAATTGTATTGTCCAAACCCTTCCAACTCCCAGTTCGAGGGAACCGGTATAGTTGTCCATTTACGCGCATTATTTCCACCGGTGCAATAGAATTTCCATTCCACTTGTTTGTCATTTCCGGTACCCGATAAATAAACACGTGCAGTTTCCTGTGCCTGGGATAGGCCAATAACGTTCATCAAAAACAAGCAACTTAAACAGAATACGAGTTTGTTCATGTTTATTTATAATAATGGTTCAGCGCTGAATTCCGTGATATAATAAATTGCCTCTTTCTCCTGCTCTCCTGGGTTTTTTAGATCAAAATCCTGGTCTGTCGGTGTATCTGCATTTGGAAACCGTCGCACCTCACCCGTTCTGAAAGCAACACGGTTAATACTTGCTACCGGGGCAAAAAATATCTTAGTTCCAGTTTCCTTACCATTTACAACCATCGAGTAGGATCGGGTTGTTACGTCTAGATTTAGTTCAATCGCTAATGGTTTACCCGATTCGTAGCTATCCAATTTTGAATCGCGGTATCCGGCCTTAGTTTTTAGCAGGCTATCTTTATCCAAAATTAAACGTACAGCGGCTTGCCCTTTGGCATCTAAGCACTCCACATGTAATAATCCATGATCAGCTTGTTGAGGAAGTACAGTAAATTTGATCACCAGTTTTTTGCTTGCGGGAATGACCCGCTCCGCTTTCGCATAATCAAAGGGATCTTGATCATGTAAGGCCAATGCTTTATCGCCATTTGGCGCTTTTTCCATTCTAATAGGAGCCCAAAGTGGACTATAAAGGTTCCAATACGCCAATTCTTCGCCATTTGGCAGCTTTGAAAAGCGCTCATGAATCGGCTCATCAACGTGGGCCTTAATCGGCACAGGAATACGCGCAACCCACATATCTTCCTTATTCATACTATAAGACACCCACATTGCCTGATGAGGAGGTATACCATTACCCTCAACAATGCCCCTTACATACTGCGGGCCATAAGACTTATAATTACCGCCATAACGCATGGAAGAAATTTCGCCATTCACCAGTAACAAATTATTATAGTGAATGCCGTCATCGCTCGTTGATACAGCTAAAGGCCATCTAAATTCTGACGGATTGTATACAGTGGCATAGCGACCATCCTTTGTCCGTTGCCCCCATATTTTGGCATTGCTATTCACAAAACCTGGTGCCCGTAAAGGGTCATATGCCCATGTTTTCCCATTATCAGTACTAATTGATGTAAGCGCGTGTTTCCATAAACCCACCACATGGCCATTAGGTAGATGATAAAAATTAAAGGCCTTGATTGCGCGCTTTAACGGTATTAAAGGATCATCCCGATCGGCCTCCTCCACCCATTGTTGCATCATTAAGGGCTGCGCTAAAAGCTCATTACAGGCTGCTACGAAACCTTTATCTTTGTTCTCCGTATAGAATGGAAAGATCGATAGTTTTTTATCCCAAGACGTATTGTTTCGGATAAAATGAATAGGTCCAAAATTGCCATCTTTATATACCTCTCTTATTACTCTACCAATACCGTTGCCGTCATTCGGGTCATCTTTTGCATCCATGGCTACACCGTAATAGCCTAACACGAATAAGCGATCGCTCTTTGACACATAAAAACCCATGCGCTGATGCATGATGGCGTAGAGATCTTTGGCAACTTTGTCATTTCCTTTTTTCTTCCAACCATCGGGTATTTTATAAGGAGGAAAGACCACCACGGGATCGGACCATTGATAACCATCTTTCGACGTCTGTAATAAACTTTCACTTGGTGGAATATGCTCACCAACGGGATCGCTCAAAAACTCCAGAAAGAATTGGCTATTCCAATAAGCAAGCATCGGTTGATGATTGTAGGTCCAGTTATGTCCTCCTGCCAATTCAGGGTGCTCTCTATTAGCTCTAAATACTTGAATATTGTGTACACCAACGGCCGGACTTAACTGACCATGGTGGTAATCTACATTAGATAAAGTGTTACCTGTATACTTTACGGTATCTTGTGCGGCGGCAGTTATCCAACATATGAAGGATATACTGGAAAACACTATTGTTGTTTTTAGTTTGAATGACATTAGTCTTTTATTTTTTATTTAGTTTACTTTCTTTTGCGGAAAAAGAAAGTAACAAAGAAAACTCTCGGCTTAAAATCTTCTGTGAAAGTTTCTACCATTACTTAGACCATGCTACCCGAAGCTTTTGAGGCCGATTGTTAGCTTATGAAAGTTATTCCTTCGAGCTTTTCTAAATTCGTTTTTACTCATTCAAAAATCTTCTTAAGGATTATTAATCATGATTAACAAGGTCTTTCAATCCCTTCAAAACGTCTCTACTTGCTTTGAAAATGGTTCCATGTTTATGCCCTTCAGGAATACTAATCTCGTCATCGATCGCCTTAAATTGTTTAAAATCTTGCGTAGCGACTGCTTTGTATTTTTTGTCACCATACGAATCAAAATAAATTAGATGATCCGTACCTGCTTTCACAACCGTTGGCCCTTCTGTTTTACTACCGGAAAATGGTTCAGAAACATGATGGTAAGGGCCTACAGCCTGCTCCGCAAAGGCAACTTTCAAATTACGATTTGGTCGCGTATTATCTTTCAGCACAAGCACATAATCTTTCGGCTTTCTTTTGACAATGACTGCATCAATTACACTAAATCCAGGATCAAGAAATAGCTGTGCTTTACTGAACGATTTAAAATCGGTCGTCTTTGTATAATACATTCTATGATTGTTCTTTTCTTCTTCAACACCTTTCTCAAAACGATAGGGAATGGTTGATGCCCATATGATTATATATTGCTTTGTTTCATCGTCATAAAAAAGTTCCGGCGCCCAAACATTAACCGCTGTGGGTTCATGCTCCATAACGGGGATGAAACGCTGCTCTGACCAGTGTATCAAATCTTTCGATTCCGCGTAGCCAAACCCTTTATCACCCTTCCAACTGCAGGTCCACACTAAATGAAACAAGCCATCCGGACCGCGAACGATCGATGGATCGCGCATCACCTTCTCTTTACCAACCATTGGCTTCAAAAAAATATGATTCAGATCTTTCCAATGGTAGGCATCTTCACTGTACAACAAACGCAAGCCCGCATCCGCAGGTTCATGGAAAGAGGTAAATAGGTAAACTTCTTTGGAGCAAGAGGCTAAAAAACCTGCTAGCACGATCAACATGGAATATTTTAATGAACGATGAGTGTATTTTAATGTTGAATTCATAATTTATAAGGTTTAAGCACTATGCTTTACTACCCTTCATAATACTAATAACTAATAACCAACAACTAATAACCAACAACTAAATCGCTTCCAGCACTAACACCCAATCATTCCCTTCTTTTTTTCCTCCCGGAGCTTCAAAAATTTGAACACCTTCAGTAGTTACATCACCGATGGGTGTATATTCACCCTTACGAGGATCGAACCAAGAAGCTTTCCAATCGCTAGCTAACAATTTCTCACTATTAACTTTAATTGTTCCTCCATTGTAGGTGTAAATCAGGGCGTAGCCCTTACCTCGCGTAGCCACTTTATAATCATACTTTTCACCATTTTCAGCAAGTAATGACTGATCAGGTACACGATCCATATAAGACCTCGACAACATCAGTTCCTTCAAATATTGCATTTGTCCGGCACCTGGATTCTTTATAGCGTCTTGCCATAATTCTGTGGCACCATAGGCGGCTGTTGAATCAGTATCGCTTTCGTTCAGAAACTGCATAACGGAGTTATTACCATAAGTGAAGCCAAAAGCACCCGAGAACACCGACCAATAAGCGTATCGGCGTATATCTTTGTCCGTCCAACAAGGTTCTTTAGGATCGTGTAAGCCTTGGGGTATTCCCTCATAAGATGGCTCCCCGTCAATGGTTGGCTTTATAGGCTTCAATTGATAATCGCCCTTTACAAAACGCCAATTATCCTCTCCATAATGATTCGTCTCGTTTGCTGAGGTATCTTGATCATAACGCCTATGACCCGATTGGAACATATTAAAATCTAGCCAAGGTTCTTCATGGAACCATTCGGAAGAGGTTGTACGTCCTCTAGGGTGAAAGGTAATAAGATGATTAGAATCTAGCTCGGCTAATTTATTTCCTATGGTTTTCCAAACTTGGATCGAATCACTTCCTTTAAGATCACCTCCATTTAACCAAATGATATTTGGAGCGGATGTGTAGCGATTGGCAAGGAACGTGGCATAGGTTTCAGCCTGCTTTACGGAAACGCCACCTTCTTTTACATTGGTACCCCAAACGGGTACTAAGGCTAGATAAATATTTTTTTCTGCCGCCTTTTTTACCGCGTAATCCACCAGTTGCCAATAATTAAGTTTTGAAGTATCCTGCCGTGCAACAGTATCTCCAACATTAGGTTTCGAAACATCTTGAGCAATAAGAGCGGTTTCTCCGTACACGTTTTTACTTTTCAAAGTATGCAATAACATCACCTGTATTACATTAAATCCTTTTTGCTTACGATCTTCTAAATATTGATCAATCTCCTCCTTAGTTAATTTGCTAAACAACAACCAGCCCGTATCGCCTAGCCAAAAGAAGGGCTTTGCATCTTCTGTGACTATAAAGCGCCCATTATCGGAAACTTTTAAGCGTTGCAGTGAAACGTTCTTTTGCGATTTATTAGTACAGCCAACAAACGCCACAAAGGCAAATAGGATCACATAAGTGCTAAATTTTATCATAATTTAATTGGTTATTAAGCACGGTGCAGCCACACAATGCTTGGATTAGTATCTTGTAACTGAATCGTTTGTTTTTTACCTCCATCTACTTTGCTTTCTCGCGTAACTTCCCCTGTTGTCGTATTGATATAACTCATAACGTAACTTCCCTGCTTGCCAGCTAAGTCGAGATCTATCTCCCGCTGCCCATCGATATAGATAATTTGCTCATCATCGTCTCCCTGAAGGATGTATATCCCGTTTTTTTCACTTCGTCGAGGTTTCATATTTTGGGCGGCTGATAAAAATTTGACCGATAAAGTGGCTGGAATTGTTGCTAGTGACCCGCCAGCCATAAATACAGCCCAACCATTGCTTTCGGAACCATTTGCCGAATAAATAACCGCTTTGTCAGGGTATTTTTCTTTATATGTTAACGTTGCCTGGTATACTTTTTCAAAAGAAGTCTTTTTAGGTTTAAACAACCTCGCTAGCTGTCGTGGTGCCAAATGCTGTCCTCCTTTTGGTTCGTAAGTACTTCCATCAACTTGTTCGTACCAGTATCGAATATCAATCACGTCGATTATTTTGCTTCGCTTGGGGTCACTTAATATAGCATCTTGTACATCTTTCGTGGTGCTCAATCCAACAAGTGCTTTGTGCTTGTTTTCTGTTTCCCATTCATAGATGACATCCAACCAAAACTGAACAAAATGTAGTGGTCCGGTATACTCAGCGCCTGTTAATTGAAGCACACCTCTATTTTCTTTGAAGTTATTTAGGCATTGTCTAATATAAGCACGGTGAATGGACGCACGGTCATTATTAGAAACATCATAGAATTGAGCATCCATAAAAATACGTTTATCACCTGCGTAAGGAGGAGGTTCTGGAAAACCAGTTTGATTGATATTATTGGCAGTTCGCCAGGGAAAATCAGCATAATGTGCGCCTGCTTCGATGATATTATGCTGGAAATAATTTTGATGGACTAATAAAATATCTTGCTGTTCTGCTAAATCAGCAAAAGTCTTTAATCTAGACCAATACCATTGATTATACTTGGTCAGGTCATACTTACTTAACCCATCCCAAGCCTGTTCTTTTCCACTTCGTGCGAAAGGTAATTCATAAAAGGGCGGCCATACGTCACCATCCATTCTGCGAATACGTTCATGGTCGTCTCTTCTTCTATCATACCATAAACCGTAGTTATGCTCAAAAGCAACTACTTGATGCTGGCGCAAGGTATCGATTACCGATGCTAGGTCATCGGTGAGGCCATTCCCTATTTGTCCGGGAACAAAACGCGTGATGTGTGGACGGGCCTTCTCCAACCAATATCTACGTGCGCTTCCGTTCCACCACTGTATGTCTTGTCTTTTTCCTATCAACACCCCATTATGGCCAACCAACCAGCCATTTTCTACATGAATGCCCGATGCAACAGGGGCTTTAGGTGTCTCATATACGGCTGTCATCACCTTTGCGTCACCTGACTGCAGTGAAATAGGTGTCCGATCTTTTGCCTGATCAATAAATTCCCTTAGCGTTAATAAGGGTTTATTGGCCAACTGCGTCAATTCTTCTGCAACATTCACAGATGGACTGCTGGAAGCCTCTGTTTCTGCAGGCATCAGCATCGTTCTTTTATCAGCAATCACATCTCCTAAACGTTGTTTCAATTGCGCATAATATAGACTTTGCGGTTGGATATGTTCGTTGGACTGCTCCCAGTAGCCATCACCAACAAACTGCGCCCATGTACCAAAGGCCCAATTTTGCGCTGTTGGTGGTTGGTAGCATTCTACACGTGCAGCTGAACATTGCCAGAATACACTATTTGCCGCTGCCCAGCCTGCACCATTTCCATCTTGCTCTAAGTTGGCAAAACGTAGGGCTTGTCCGTCAATAACCACGCAATCAAAGAGATTGCCTGATGACCAGCTATCAACTGCACCACTAAAGCTGAAAGGTTGCGCCGATTGACATTGCACAAAGGCATTTGGCCCTGCGGCCATAAATCCTACAGCATAATCGTGATACCCCTGTTCCGTGTATAATCGTTGAAACAAGGTTTGTTGTCCATTCGTAAAAAATGTATTTCTTCTTTGTCCACCTATTTCCGAAATGGGCATTAAGGATTTACAATCTTCAACTGTTATCCGCTTTCCTGTTTCAGCTACGTACACTGCAGATCCTGCGAAGTGCTTAAAATCGACTTGCCTTATCCAAGCGTCCTCCACATTTTCCAGTGTGATAGCCATCCATCGATGGTCTTCATCTTTGGGGTTTGAAGCGTCGTAGCTCGACACCAGATTTAGGTTTTCAATTCCAATATTTTGAATACGTCCTTTCCAATCATATGCACTGATTGACGGTGTGCCATACTGGTGATCTAATGCCGTTGTAATAGGTGCATCTATGTAAATTTTATGATCTTCTATTTTAACGATCTTTCTATCCCAAAAAATATCTCTTTGTCCTGGTTTCCAACCCAACGCAGTAATACCTCCACCAAAATGGCCGGTTTTCAATGTGCGAATCCATTCGTCTGAAGAAGGCCTATGAACCGTAATCTCATCGCCTACCTTGAATACCGAACTATTATTCACCTCAAAAAACATCGCATTGACCGGGACGTAAGAAGTGCTAATATTTTCTGTATTTCGATGGATGCTATCCATTGCGCCAGCAATTCGAATCAATGTCTCTCTGTTTTCCCCTATCCCCGTCAATTGCGTACCATTCACACCTGTGCCACTTCCCCGCAGCACAATCCCTGAAGCAGGGATCACTAAATTGCCGGCAATCTGATACGTGCCCTTTTCAAGGAGTATAGCACCGCGAAACCCTCTTTTATCGGGTGGAAGTTTAGCAACATAGTTGATGGCAGACTGAATAGTGGCTGTTGCATCTGCTACTTGATGCTTAATAAGTGCTTTAACTTCGACAAAAGGAATTTCTTCATTTCCTCCTTTATAGCCACTATATGAGAAATCGGGAATGCTATTCCCGAGACTATCAGGTGTATACAGCAGTTTATTCTGCTCCCATTTCAAGGGGGGGGCGCCCAGCTCTTGTCCATAAAGTGTGTTACCCTTACCTAAGCAGAGCGCAAAGGTAAGGGACAACACCAACCAACTACTAAAACTACAATAAACCATATTAAACCAATCGCAACCAGCGATAATCTTAATTAATTTTTAGCGATGACCGGAGCAACCGTTTTTACGTCTACCAAACTATTTAAGTAGTTCTCAATATTCGTATAACCAGTAGACGTATATTTCGGCGCATCTGAAGGATCATTCGGATTCAAACCATTTTTTGTTTCCCAATCATCCGGCATTCCATCCATATCGCTATCCTTGTAAGGTGTTCCTTTATAATCAGGGTATCCGCCTACTTGGCTGATATCCGTAATAATGCCCTGCTTGTAAGAGTCAATCGGTAAACGACGGTGCTCAAACTGTGTCGAAGGCAATGTTACATTTTTCAGATAACTTATCTTTCCTGTTCTCACCTGCTCGATGACACGTGTATCAACGGGATCACGCTTAGGAAGTGTGGCCCCTACGTTCTCTAAAACATAATGGTAAGCTGTCTGCGTTGGCAGAATACTGATTTTCGCCATAGGATGCGGTTTATCGTACCTCATTTTAGCAAAATACGTTTTAGCCGTTTCAAGATCCATTTCATTTCCGTCTTTCCCTTCAATCTGAACGCCACCATCCCAATTATCCTTGGTTACACGCTCATTACCCTCAACAATATTTCCCTCCATGTGCACACGTCCAAAAACAACATAAGGCAGCTTGCTTCTACCAGACTCTGGCTTCAAAATACGATATCCCACAGGAGAATCTTTCGGCGTTAAGGGGCCTGGCTTATAATAGTTATTTATAATATTGTACAATGCTTTATAGTCACCCCCATCAGTTGAGCGGTGTACCCAGTTAAAGACTACATTATTTGCAAAGTTGAACACACCATTCCAACCGATGGAAGGATTCCTTCCCGCATTATCTGCCCACAAATTACGCATAAAGGTACAATTCTCTCCACCTAAGGTGCTCCCGAAAGCATGATTCCAAGTGTCTAACGCTTCTGAAAATATTGAGTTCTGAATAGTAATATTTACTGTTCCTAATTTCTCCTCAGTTTTCCCTGTGCTATCATTATACATATGTCTGTACATTGACATGTTTTCATCCAGTCCCCAACTGGCAGATACATGATCAATCATAATGTTGCCTACAGGGTTTCCACCAATAGCATCATCTCTTCTACCAACCCACGTTTCACCCCTTCTAAAACGCATGAATCTAATAATAACATCATGGGTATTGATCCATACTGATTCGCCTGCTACGCATACACCATCACCAGGAGCAGATTGACCGGCAATCGTTATATAAGGTGCTCTAATAATTAGGGGTGTTTTTAGTTTTATAATTCCAGCCACATTGAATACAACGGTTCTGGCTCCTCCTTGTTCGCACGCGGCTCTTAGTGTTCCGGGACCGCTATCTGCTAGACTTGTCACCACAATGACCTTTCCTCCACGACCGCCAAAAGAATATGCTCCGCCCCCCTCTGCACCAGGAAATGCAGGGACTTCTGCTTGTTGTAAATCAATTTCTTTTGCTGCCCAAGGTATATAAGGCTTTCCATGTTTTGCCTCCTCTTCAATAATCGGCAAAGCCTTTTGCCAAGCAATCTCTGATTGCCATTCAGCCGCTTTCATTAATGAATCGCTCGCCCGCTTCACGTCTGCCGGTATCTTTGGATATTGGGCATATGTTGCGGTTACAACCCCAATTAATAGTGGTATCACTAAAAAAAACTTTCTCATAAGTTTATAGCATTTACTAAATAAGGTTAGTGTTTATCATTTCGTTTTAATAACGGAATGAACCTTTGGTTAACTATATATTATCAAATATCGTCAATGTGACACTATATATACTATATTATTTTGACTCGATATTATAGGATATTATCCATCACTAATTTATTACAAATGCGTATTAGGGCTATTCTCGTACATTTCAAATTAAAAAAGCGGTACAAACCTACAGGTTTATACCGCCGCACTCATCAAAAAACTAAAATTGTATAAGAGTTGGATTATCTAATATCCTGCATCTATCTGAATATGGGGGTCATCACCAATAACCACACTATATAATGTAAGATCCCTAGAAGAGCTTATCCCTTGCCGCACTATTTCGCCACCATCATAAACGAGGATATCAAAATTTTCATGACTAAAGTATGGACTGTCAAAATTAACAGTATAAGTCCCCTTTGGAAGCACCCCTAAAACGCCCGATGCAAATGTTTCGTCATTTGTTTCAAAAGTATAGGTATCGCTACCACCTGTAAACGTAATAATCCACTCATTAAAATTACCAGAGTATGGCAAATTAACTCGAACTTCCACATCTTGTGCAAGGCTATACTTGAAGCTGCTTAGCAAAACAAATCCGAATACTATTAAAACTTTCACTAATTGTCGTTGTCTCATAAATTTATTAAAGGTTAGAACTACTACTTATTGCTGATAATCGTAAGTGCCACTAGCGCCAGAATAATCCAACCAACCCTTTGTCTGCAGGAGCCAAGGGTTGTTGCTCAACACCGTCGCTGTGAGTCCTGACAGATAGTAATTGGGACGGAACAGGATAGTGACCGCCTCGCTGTTAACCCGATCCCATTCTTGGTCCAGCGGTGTCATAACAAAGTAGTTTTGATAAACCGTTTTTAGCTTGGCTATTTCCTCATTAAAGTTGGCAGCGTTGGGATCGATCATAATTTCTCGGTCAGCATTGCTTAACGGATCTTTACCATAAGTTTTTGCCTGCCAATAATAGCCCGTACGTTTCGTGCCATTTATCGGAGTTAGCCCCAACTTCTGTACGGAATTACCACTTTCCTGAATATTGTCATATAACATCCAGCGTTGTATATCCCAAAAGCGCTTTCCTTCATAGGCCAGTTCTACCCTTCGTTCATATAAGCAGGCTTCCAAAGCGGCGTATCTAGACACGGGCATTCCTATTCCATAGTTGTTCGCTGAGGGGATGCCAACGCGTTGACGGATTTTACTAAGGTAATTCACCGCATTTCCAATTTCTCCCCGGGCAGCATAACATTCTGCTATATTAAGTAACAGTTCCGCATATCGGTATTCAAAGATATCAGTGCCAGAAAAAGCGAATCCGGTACTATCAGCAGCGGGGTTGGACATTTTACGGACCAACGCAGGACTATTGGTTTGGTCATTCGCATAATACGTTACTTTTGTAGATGTTGCATTATCTTTCCATCTGTAGAACCATGTCGATTTATTTTCATTTCCCTTAATTCCCCATTTTGATCCAGAAAAAGCAAACGTTCGATAGAATCGAGGGTCCCTGTTTGCAAAAAAGAAGGTATCTACATAATTGTCGGCATTGGGACGCGATCCATCGGCCATTGGAAAAAGATCCAGCATTTCCTTTGGTGCCGAGACACCCCCACCTCCTTTATAAGACGCGGGGCGCACTTGATTTTCCCAACTATTGTTATAGCCTGAAGAACCAGTGGAGGTAGTAGAAAGCAAAAAGACCATCAAAGCTTCCGGATTAAATGAATTATCGTTTCTAAAGGTCATTTCTGCCCAGTCGTTTGCATTTGAACCGTATAACCCATAGCCTGCAGCACTTAGTTTTGTTTCCGCATCCAAGCTGGCATCCAATGCTTTTTGCCAACGTTCGTTAGCCGGATTATCCCAGTCTTTGTTAAACAGAGGGCTGGCAGCTGTCAATAGCACACGGCTTTTCATCGCTAATGCACCGGCTGCGGTAAGCCTGCCATAATTGTTGGCTTCGCCGTCCCAGCGCATAGGCAACAAAATTGCTGCTGAATCGAGATCACTTACAATCTGTTCAAAGCATGCCGATGAAGTAGCTCGAGGTAACCGGATGGCTTCATCGGTCGCACTGTTTTCTTGTACGGTCGTTACGAGCGGAACACCCCCATAAATCCTAACCAAGTCAAAATACTGCAGCGCTCGTAACAAGTACATCTGCCCTTTAGCCGATTGTTTAAAAGACTCGGAAAGTCCATCACCTGCTATGTCAATTCTTCCGATCAGAAAATTTGCGAACCGTATACGGGTATAGGGATTATTCTGTACACTCGCCGTTACGGAATTACCGTAATAGTCGTCCGCCTGTGAGGCTAACTGTAAGGTTGTAGTTGGATTGATGTATTTGCCGACATCCCCACCTATTTCTTCTGTCATTTTTGACCTATCGTCCTTGTATGTTCCAACAACTTGCTGTTGCGGATTTCTATAACCAACAAAGTAATAGTTGTATAACCGATCGATATACCAACCTGTTTGAAGTTCGTTCTCGAAAATACTATCGTCGTATTTATCGTAACTTTTCATATCCTCCAAAAAATCTTTCTTGCATCCAGCTACTGTTAGTAAAGCTACAGCTGCAAAAATCAATATCTTCTTATTCATGATGATCAAATAATGGTGTGTTATAAGCCTAAATTTATACCCAAAGACCAAGTTCGCAATGTTGGATAACCGATTCGTGGTGAATCATACATATTACGATATTTGCTGGGATATGGATTATAGAAATCCCAAAGATTATTTCCGGAAAGAAAAATCCTTACATTATCCACCTTTGCCCGTGTTAGCCATTTCTTTGGCAAGGTATAGCCAATGCTCAGGCTGCGGACGAACATTCGAAATGTAGGAAGCAGGAAGAAGTCAGAATTTGTTCCACCGAAATCATCGTAGTATGCAATATTGGGATATTTACCATTGGGGTTCGTTTCCGGATCATACATATCGGTCAAATAAAGGGATTGCGACCATAGCGCATGTGTACTGCTGGTACCCTGTTTAACATAATCCAAGTAGTTCGCTCCTCCCCATGACGTTGAAATCTGAGCTTGGAAAGAAATCCCTTTCCATCCGGCACTTAAATTGGTGGTAATGCCGTAATTCATGTTTGACTTTTTCAGGACTTCCCAATCTTGTCCGGATTCTTTTTCTATGACACCATTGGGAGCACCGTAGCTCTGCGTACTAGGATCCAACGCGCCCCGGACATCCTCGTATACAAGCATCCCTTTTTTCATTTGCGATTTATCGGTGATACCCATAAAATTCGGCTCAGCACCTTCAATACCAGAGTTACTTGCGTTTTCCGTTAGATAGTTCCAATAGGCATCGATATCTGCATCGGTACGTAACATACCGTCGCCGCCGGATGTATTTTTCCATGTTTTGTATCCCCAAACAGGATTACCGAATCCGGTGTTACCCACGGCTCGTCTTGTGGTCATTTCAGATGGGTAATCAAATGGCTGATCGAAATAACGCGTCGTCTTGTAATTGCTTAGGCCAAAATTCATACCTATCGAATAGTTCACCTCATTGATATTACTCTTCCAGGTGACCGACACTTCGGTTCCCCAAGCTTTTACACCTGCATAGTTTTGTTCAGCAAAAGCTCCACCTACGGAAATAGGTACTCCTATAGCTCCAGACATATCCGTTAACATATCAGTGGTAGTATTGTAATAACCATCGAGAGACATGCTAAGTTGCGACTTTAGGAAAGACATGTCTAAGCCGAGATTACGCTGCACCGTGCGATCCCAACGAAGATCTCGATTAGGGTCAGCATCTGGCGTAATACCGGTCGTATACATTCCACCGTTGCTTCCAAAAGCCATTCCTTTATCGGTGGCGGCCGTATATAACCTGGTCCATTTCCATGGGTTTACGTTGTTATTTCCAGTGATCCCGACAGAAGCACGGACCTTCAAATAGTTCATCCAGGCAACATTGTCTGTAAACCAGTTCTCATCCGAAACTACCCAGCCAGCTGAAACGCCTGGAAAAAAGCCCCAGTAGTTCTCGGGTGCAAATTTGGTCGAAGCATCCGTACGGAATACAAATTGTAAGAGGTATCTGCTCTTGTAACTATAATTGACACGTCCCAAGTAAGAAAGGGTTCCGCTTTCCGTACGGTAAGTGATCGTGTTAGATGTATTCAACGTTCCTGCAGATATCGACGTTCCATTATATACTCCTCTAGTTGGATTATCGTAAATCTGATATCGGTCTTCCCATCCAGCAGTTGTTTTTTCAACGCTGAACATAGCGCCAATATCGTGATCTCCAAATTTTTGGTTATAGTTGGCAAAGAAATTTAACTGCTCGTTCTTGGACGTTGTATTATCATAGGTAACACGGGAATTGGCCCGATTAAGTAGCGGATCATCCCATTGGGTCGTATTAGAGTATAAATGGTTATCTGCCGTGTTGATGTTCCGGGCCCGTGCCAACAATAAGGGCATCTGAACCTGCTCTGTATTACCCGAAGCTTGTGTTAGGCCATAATTAAATTTGAACGACAGTCCCTTTAAGAAAGGCACATCATATTGTAAAGAAAAATTGGCATTATAATTAAAATCCTTGTTGGTGGTCTTTGAACCATTGTTTAACATATCATAATAGTTCCAATTGCTCAGAGAACTGTTACCAGATACATTTCCCAATTTATTTGGTCCCAAAGCAGGAGAAACGTACTGATCGACTCCGTTTATATTATAGACCCACGGGATGTATTTGGGCATATGCAGCAATACACTATAATCATTCTGTTCACCGCCGACAGCATACCCATCACTGAAATTAATCTTCGTAAAGGAGCGCTCCAAATTGGTATTTGCTGCGGCCAGCGTCGCGCTCAATCGCAGATTACTCGCCACCTTTACCTCCGTACCAGCCCTGAAAGTCCATCTCTTGAAATCCTGCGATCCGAGATTGGCACCTTGTGTATAGTAGGAAGCGCCGGTATAATAGGTCGCTTTCTCAGAACCTCCACTGACATCCAGTGAATGCTGCATCGTATTGGCAGCCCGCCAATCGTTTGCCAACCAATCATAATTCAATGATTCCATTTGCGAAAGCTCCGCATCCGAGTAGAAGTAATTGTCGTTCCAATCGCGTGCCCTGCCAAACTTATTGGCAAATTCTCCATATTGTCGTGCATTCATCACTTTCTCATGACTTACGGCATCGTTCGTTTGAAATTTACCACTATAGGAAATGCGCGGAGC
Organism: Pseudosphingobacterium sp.; assembly: GCA_035565175.1. Taxonomy (GTDB): domain Bacteria; phylum Bacteroidota; class Bacteroidia; order Sphingobacteriales; family Sphingobacteriaceae; genus Olivibacter. Next base: position 42,225 of record DATMSZ010000425.1, on the reverse strand, counting down.
ACCCGCTTGGCCCCTTTTTGTCTTTACAACGATGGCTCCTTGTGATGCCCGAGAGCCGTAGATAGCAGCACTGGCATCCTTTAATACCGTAATGCTTTCTATTTCGGACACATCCAACATATTAAACCGTTCCATGGAGGGTTTGCCTGTTTGCGGATCCACTTGAATCACATCGTCAATGATCACCAGTGGGTAATCATTTCCACCATCTTTTCCCCAGTTGAATTGTTGTCGCACACTTAAAGTAGCCATGGCTCCTGGACGGGTACTACCTCCCGAAACGTTCAATCCAGGAATCTGTCCTCTCAGTGCTTCTGAAACAGATGCCACAGGTATGTCGGCCAGTTTCTTAACATCTACTGAAACGATCGCACCTGTTACATCTCTGGCCCGTTGCGTGCCATACCCCACCACAACCACTTCATCTAAAGCGCTATGGTCGTCCTGCAGCACAATATTCAAGCTGCGTTGTCCATTCACTGGAACCTCTTGCATTTTATATCCCACATAACTAAAAATCAAGGTCTCATTACCTGTAGGTAAGTTTAACCTAAAAACCCCGTTAGCATCTGTAGTAGTAGTAGTTTTACTTCCCTTTAGTTTGATGCTTACCCCTGGAAGAGGTTCCCCTTTCGCCGTTTTCACCGTTCCAGTAATATTTACACGGCGTTCCGCGACAACTGTCTTTACACTGGTATTCCCACTTTCGGCATAGGCCAAAGAGGACACAGCTAATGATGAAAATGCCAGAAAAAACGCCCCAATTTTTAATCGGTTCCTAGCCATAAAATTAATTTTAGATCTTAGATTCATAAGGTTCGGTTATATAAATTTTATAAATGGTTATTTTGATTTAGTCACAAGAAATAAACAGCAAACAAAGTCTTTATACAAAAAAGTAGAGGTTTATGCCTTAAGACTGTGCTTTCTTCGCTCTTTCTTCTCTTTTAAGCTTTTCCTCCCACACTTTTCTGGCTTCCTTCGTTTCAACACCTTCTTTCGAAAGATAGTTATTGATTTTGCCTTTATATTTTCCAAACCACCAATGCTTTTCTTCTGATGATCCGCCATCCATCGCTTTTTCTCTCGCTTCGGTTAAATAAGCTAAAATTTGTTTCTTCTGAACTTCGGTTAGGCTTGGTAACATGTCTACATAACCCTTATAGGTGATAGGTAGTACATTATAGGTCATCTCATTTTTAATAGTCTCTATCTGCTCATTATTTAACTCCTTTTTCAGGGCTCCTAAATAATCACGGTGCAAATGTGCAAGCTTTCCGCTCTTCTCTTCTTCTAGTTGTGCGAGCTCATCAGTAGAAGCAGCACCTGCTTTCAAGGTTTTCTTTTGTTCATCATGCCAAATTTGCGTCTCATTCAGGTCACGGTATTGCTGCACAATAATGGCTCGTACAGCAGAACTTTTGGTCCCCTCAATACCTAGCTTATCCACTATTTTTTGAGCTCGTTTAGTAATTACTTGGGTATATTCATCCTGATGAATAAGACGTGCATACGAATATTGTGCACCAAAAAGCAACATGCTTAAGATAATAGATAAGAATATCGGTTTCATATTTATGGGTTTCATCATCATATAGGTTATTAACTTTCTTGTTTAGTGTTTATTTGACGCTTTTTAGCAAAACACAAAAAACACAACCGTTCGTTGTTAAAATCTAAAAAATCGGAAAGGTCTACGAGTTTTTTTCAAACGTTTCCAAATGGTTAGCACATACAAATATGCAAAGCATTGTATATACTTTTTTTACAGATTATTATCTACTTATTGTAGGATGTTGTCATAACAAAGCCCACTTATTGAATTTCTAAATTGGATAGGATAAGCTGTTCGGATTGCTTGGCTTTTATAGTGAGCACATACTTTCCAGCGTTAATCATGGTGCCGGTATTCGTATATAAATACCCCCATTTACCTTTTTTAGATGGGACAAAGCTTAACGCTTCCTCGTGGAGAACCTGTCCATCTACTGAGCGAAGCGTGAGCGTCGCATCCATTTTTTTATTCGTTTCATTCGCATATCTGAACATGATGCTGTAGGTATCTGCCACTCCCGTAGAAATATACCAATCAACCTGCGAAAGATCATTAGATTGTATAAGTAATGCTTCTTTTTCAAGAAAGGTTGTTCGCTCAATACTCCCATGAATGGTGGTTTGATTCGGTTTATAGCTTGTAACGGGTTTTAGATCGTGAGCCGATTGCAGTTCGGTCACCGGAACAATAATGATTGGATATAAGGGCAACTGGCCTTTCTGCTCAAGGTAAACAGATGATCCTCCTTTTATTCGTTTTCGAAAAACACGCAGACTATCCGCTGAATGTCCAGAGGTTTCAACAATGGTATGTGTATCCTCATACTCCTTTAACCAGTTGACATCTCTTTTTTGACGGTTAGGGACCAATATAAAAACATCGGCCTCCTTATCTAAAGAAAAGGAAACGGTTGCATTTGTCGCTGATGTATTTCCAGAAAAATGAATCCACTCGGCTCCATAAAGTTGTGACGGTAACTTAGTAAAGTATTCTTCAGCATCTCTAAAAAGCTTATCTCCCCTATCTAACCAGCTGCACAAATTTGCCTGTACCTTGTTTGACGAAACACGTAGCTGTTTTACGAGTAATGAAGAGCTGTTTACCCCTTTCGCACTTTCTTTTTTGCTGGCTATTGCAATGGCCGAAAGGAGGGCTTGCCCCGCTGCCACCCTAGGGAAACCAATGGAAATCATGCCATTTTTTGCATGTACAAGATATGTCTTTTTAAGAACTGCATCGTGCCCCACTTCCTTCCAAATGTCAACATTTCGTTCTACTGTACTGTCATTTATCGACACATCAAACAATCGCCAACCTTCGGCATTTATCCCTCCGCCAGTTCCAAACCACGGCTCAACAAAATACAACTCCACTAGATATTCCCCATCTGGAACAGGAAAATTAAAATCTAATTTTTCTCTCCCATATCTAAATGTTTGCAATAAAGGCCAGTCAGCCGTTCCTTTTATCGGGTCAAATGTACGTCGCTGACTAGCAAAGGCGCTAGGTAAGTCTTTAAAGTTAGCTGTCCATGAGGAAGATCCTAAAGCCATATCAGCTGCGCGCGGCCTATCTGCCAACCAACGGTTCCCTGTATGGTCTACGTAATCTGGTCCGCCGCAATTAATACGATATAGATAATGATAGTTGGAATTATCGACCACTTTTTCTTCCCCTTCATACAATTTATGGAAGGCGGGAGCCCGCGGTAATCCACGCAATATGACAACATCCTCGGCCACCTTTTTACCATTCATATAGCCTACCGCACGCAGTATATTATACCGAATGTTTACATCATTCCATTTAAAGGGAGTACCTGTTGCCCCACGCCGGCGCGTACCCAAAGAAGCGCCGTTCAGATCATTAAAAAGCTCTACTTCCTCGCAGTTAGAGTAAACCGTAATCTCATCTTTAATACCGGAAGTCTGCCATCGATCGGGCCAGGTGTGAGAAACAATATATACCATCGGCTGTTCCTTCGCATCCGTATAATTTGAACGGAACATATAGAAAGCATCCACAGGCTCATCCCAAGGGGTGAAGAGGCCTTTATAATTAACCGGGCCAATTCGGTCAATATCGCGAAGCCCTTCGCCTCCCTGTATACGTCCAGGATTATCGTGTGAATTAAATAACCAAAAAAAATGCCCTGCTACACTATCTTTCACCGACTCAGCTAACCTCACTTTAGTTTCCATCAACTCCGTCATATGTTCTTCACTGTTGGCCGTTTCTTTGTTAAAAGGTGCCTCTGCATGAAAATCAATCGTGCGCCAAGCACCGTACTCGCCTACTAAAACCTGCTTTTTTAAATCTTCTGCATAGGTATTTGGATCACCACCATAGGTGCCCGTCCAATTTTGAGGCACATCCCAATCAGTACCGCTTCCTCCATTACAAGTGGTTACCTTACGCTGTGTAGATGTGGTGGGATCGAGCTGCCGAATAAGAGCGGTACATTCCTTCGCAAAATCTTCTGGAAGGGTGCTTTCATTTTCTAGGCCCCATAGTACCACGGAGGGACTGTTACGTCTTTCTTTTACCCAATCGGTTAATAGCTTTTTAAAGTTATTTTTAAAAGATTCATTATCAAACCATATATGAGCCGCCATCTGCGTCCAGCTTAAGATACCCAGCTCGTCCCAATATTGTTGGTAACGCAAGTTATGTGGTTGATGAGCATCTCTGAAAGCATTGAACCCGGCCGACTGAATTTGTTTAACCCTCGCTTTTATTTGCTCTTCACTAAAGGCATGACTCCCCCCCAAGAGATGCTCATATTCTGCGACACCGTTTATAAAGAACGGTTTGCCATTAATAAAGAAACGGTTGTCTTTGCCTTGCCGACCAATTGGCCAACTGATCCACCGTATACCATAGGGTGTACTCATACTATCTACTATTTTACCGTCGACAATAACTTCGGTAACCATTGTATACAAATATGGTTTGCTGGGCGACCAAAGTTGCACGTTTTTAAAAATCGGTGTTTTTTGTTTAACAACGAGCGTATTTCCAGGGCCAATGTCTTTACTGTTTTTAGTACTTGTGACAAAATTTCCCTCACGATCAATAAGTCGGCTTATTAAGGTTATGTTCTTTTTGTAAGTGCTATAATTCTTTATTTCTGTCTCCAGGTGAAGCTGAGCACTTTTCTCGGAAACCGTCGTATCATTCCAGATATGTACGCCAAAAGGTTCTATTCTTATGGTATTCGTTACTTGCAGATGAACTGGTCGGAAAATACCCATTGGTTGGGACCCCTCTGAAAAACCCCGTTCTTCGGAACAACCACCACATACCCACGGTAAGTTACGGATAGATGCAGGATGATCCGCTCTAACGGCCAGTATATTCTCACCGTCTAGCAAAATTGCCTTTGTAACATCCAATGTAAACGTTGTTCGTCCGCCAGCATGATAGCCCACTTTTTTGCCATTCAACCATATTGTAGCATAGGAACCTACACCTTCAAAATATAGAAAGTAACGTTGGTCACTCACCTCCTTAGTGACCGTGAACGTCTTTCTGTACCAAGCGTAGCCATGACGATTTCCATGAAGCAAGCGACGATAGCCATGATAAGTATCCCAATTATGAGGCACACTTACTTGCTTCCAATTTGCAGTATTATAGTGGAGATTTTCAAAACCTAGATAAGCAGCAGAATCGGTATCATGCGCAATGGTGAACCAATTTGAGTCTAATGAATAATCTTGACGTATTTGTTGCGCTTGAATGCTTTGAGTAATAAATAATATACTATATAAAATGATCCGCTTGATCTTCATCTCGACTTATTTGACAATTAAACTACCAATGACGTGTTATTTTTTTCCGCAAAAAGTAACCAAAAGCTCCTGGCTGCAAATCTTCTTTCAAAGTTAGTACAGCTACTTAGCTAGTGCTATCCGAAGATTCGAAGGCCAGTTTTTAGCTGACGAACAGCTGTTCCTTCGAGCTCTATAGCGCCAGGGAATATAACTAAATCGCCATTTGGACTCCTTTGTGTTTGCTAGAAAACTGAACTCTCAAAAAGACACATCAACAGGCTTAGGTGGCCCTAAACCTGTGATGGTCTTCACCAACTATTGTAACCAACAATATTATCTTTACTAGCTGTCCGATTTATTTGACGCAATTGATTGTCGAAGTAGTATTTTTTTCCTTTTTCTGCCTCAAATTCACTTATTCTATCTCCGTGCCTAATTTTACATACTCCTCCAGCTTTCGAAAGAATTTCTAACTGCGTGAGTTTTCCCGCCTTCCAGGCATAGCTAAGTTCGAAGCCTCCTCGAGCACAAATACCTTTCACTTCTCCGTCGCTTAATGCTTCGGGTAATGCCGGCAGCACGTCAATCGTTCCTAAATGGCTTTGCAACAACATTTCTGTCACTCCTGAAGTGCCTCCGAAATTACCGTCGATCTGAAAAGGAGGATGGGCATCGAAAAGATTTGGATACACGCCACCACCTTGTGCCATCGGACTAATAAGCATCTTAACCATATTATAAGCATGCTCGGCATCTCTAATTCTTGCCCACAAATTAATTTTCCAAGCGAGACTCCAACCCGTTCCTTCATCCCCACGAAAAATCAAGGACTTCTTAGCGGCCTCCATTAATTTCGGAGTCTCCTGCCAATTAATTTCCCTACCGGGATAAACGGCCCACAAATGCGACACATGTCGGTGCTTATTGGTAGAATCATCCACATCCTCCAACCATTCTTGTAACTGTCCGTATCTACCGATCTGATTCGGAGCTATCTTGGTGCTTTTATGAACTAGTTTCTTTTCAAATGCTGAATCAACACCTAAACGTTTAGCGGCAGCGGCTACATTTTGAAATAGCTGACGGATGATCTGGTGATCCATCGTTGGCCCCGCAACAAGGCCCCCTTGCTCCGGCGAGTTAGATGGTGTACTGATGAGCCAGCCTGTTTTTGGGTCAACCGTTAAAAATTTATCAAAAAACTCGGCAGATGCCTTCATCAAAGGGTAGGCAGTTTCTTTTAAAAACCCTAGGTCTTGCGTATACAGGTAGTGCTCCCATAAATGCTGGCATAACCATGCACCCCCTGTTACCCAAATACCATGATTTGGATTATTGATGGGAGCTGTTCCTCTCCATAAGTCAGTGTTATGATGGAGTACCCAACCAGGGGCATCGTAATATGCCCTTGCTGTCTTCTGCCCCGCCTTGCTTAACTCCTCGATCATACGAAATAGCGGCTCGTTCAGATCGGAAAGATTTGTGGGTTCTGCTGGCCAATAGTTCATCTCCGCATTGATATTGGTGGTGTATTTGCTCCCCCATGGGGGTGTCAACAAATCATTCCATATTCCCTGCAAATTAGGGGGCAAACTTCCTGGTCGAGAACTTGATATAAGCAGGTATCTCCCATATTGAACAAATAATGCCAACAAGTTAGGATCTTGTGTAGTAGCAAATTGAGCGATACGTTGATTTGTTGGTAAAAAATCACGATTATCCGCTCCAAAGTTTAAAGAGAAGCGATCGAAATAGCTTTGATAATCTTTAATATGATCTTGCTTAAGGGTGATATAAGACCTACTCGCCAATCGATCTATACGTTCTTGACAGATCCTAAACGGATTGGCAGAGACATCCTGATAGTTTTTAAAGTTTGTCGCGGCTGTTAATAATAACACGGCCTCATCTGCCCCCTTAATATCGATAGTTCCGTTCCGAACGGATACACTCCCGCCTCGATGGCATACCTGTAGGAGGCTAACGCCTTCTAAGCTTCCATCCTCTACTTTCAAGGATAGGCTAATCGTGCTATCATTTAGTTTTTTAATTTCGTAAACTTTATGAGGTGTGCTAAAAGTGACACGAAAGTTTACGCTAGCCCTTTTATCCGCTACAACCTGTAGCGCTATGCAGCTGTCAACCGCACTGGCGAAATAAGTACGTTCATAGTGTGTATGGTTACTGGTATAACTGGTTTTACAGATGGCTTCTTTTAAATCAAGCGACCGCTTATAATTGGTAATAGTCTGTAATGAGTCAAATGTTAAGCGCAGATCGCCAAATGGCTGATAGGCCTCTTGGTATTTCCCTACTCGTGGCGCTTCTTCATCCTGTATCCAATACCTCCACGGTTTACTTAAAGAAATTTCTTTCCCTTCTTTTCCTTTTGGATAGATGCGTAATTTTCTTTTGATGTCCTTATAACCAACCAATCCTCCTTTATCATCGTAATTCAATACCTGTATGGCCAACTGGTTTTGCTTCTGCACGAGCCCCTTCGGAATGACATATAATCTTCCTTGATTCATATCATTCGTTGTGCCAATCATTTTTCCATTCAGGTAGGTAAAATCCTGATCACGGATTTTACCGATATCTAGCACAAGATCCTGATCTTTCCAGTCGTCTGGAATGGTAAAGACGGTTCTAAACCAAAGTGCACCATCAAGCCCCTCTAAACCGGCTTTTTCCCAGCCGTCGTGCACAGGTAAAGTCAACTCGCTCCATCGGCTATCATCAAATGTTATTTGTGAAGGATTCGCTTCCTTATTAACGATTTCTCTAACATTTTTAAACCAAGAGGTCGGTTCATCTGAAGCTGATTTGGTTCCCATGAAATGTAAACCAGCCAGCTTTTCAGCTTCCGCCTGCTTACCTTCAGACAGCAATTTTCTTATATTAGCCAGGTATTTGTGCCCGTTTGGCATATTATAATCACGCGGCCCGCCGGTCCATAGAGATTCTTCATTAAATTGAATGCGATCTTGTTCAACCCCTCCAAACACCATGGCCCCCATCTTTCCATTTCCAATGGGAAGCGCTTCTGTCCATTGTTTAGCGGGTTCCTGATACCACAGCTTCAGTGCCTGCCCATCCACCTGTATATTACTAAAAAGCAATATTAATAGTAAGTAGGGCTTATAGTTCTTAGCTAGTATTTTAAAGGTAAACTCCATTCTTTACAATAATCAATCATTAACAACTGATTTTTTATTAACGTCAGTCGCCATCGAGACAGCTATTTTAGCTTTCGAAAAATTATTTGAGCGAAGCATAATTGCTTTTGTATCTACCCCTTCCAATTTTAGAAATATATTACTTGCTGCCATTGGAAAAGCATTTGTTATAAAAACATTTTGCACGTTGCTAAGCGCCAGAATGGGATGATCTGTGAAAGCTTTCGATGTACGAAGCCCAATAATCTGCAAATCTTCCACTTGTGCCGCTCGTATTGCTGGGCCTTTCGCCGCGTTTATTAATACATTATTAAAACTAATATTTTTGACTTCCTTGATATCAAATCCCAGCGCTGTTTCCATTACGATATCATTAAAAGATATGTCTTCGATGGGCATTTCTTCCAAACCATTTAAAAAACCAGCTTGCTCGCCTTGTGCCGTAATATTGCTTAGATGTATATTTCTGAATCTGGGTGTACGCTCAGAAATAGGTTCTTTTGCTGTTTTTGCGTATTGCATATCCAATACGATAGCCTGTTGCTTGATATTCTTCATGACCACATTGCTTACCCTGATATCTTCAACAATACCTCCCCTTCCCCGTGCAGTCTTTATTCTTATTCCTCTGTCTGTACCATCAAACACACAATTGCTGATTGTGATTTTTTTTACATCTCCAGACATCTCGCTGCCAATAACCACGCCGCCATGCCCTGATAACATTGTACAATTAGTGATAGTATAATTTTCTGCTGGCCGGGCTTCTTTTCTTCCCGAACGATCTTTGCCCGATTTGATCGTAATGCAGTCATCACCCACACTTATATGGCAATTGGCAATATGCACATTGCTACAGGATTCTGGATTAATACCATCCGTATTTGGGGATGGTGGATTGTTGATGGTAACACCATCTACCGTAACATTATCGCAGAACTCCGGGTTAATCGTCCAAAATGGCGAATTTTTTATAGTGATGCCCTCTATTCGAACATTTTTGCAATACATGGGCTGAATAAAAGGCGGACGCAAAAAACCACGTTCTACCCAACCCGGTAAATCAGGATGAAGTACATCTTTATTGAGCCTATGAAATTCTTTTTGCCAGGTTGACTCCGGAGAATTTTTAACATGGACCTCTGAATAAGCCCACCATTTTTTTCCATTACCGTTTAGTGTACCACGCCCAATGATGGCGATATTTTCAGCTTCGTAAGCATAAATAAAAGGTGAAAAGTTCGTTACCATGATTCCTTCCCAACGACTTGGAACCATTGGCAGATAATGATCAAAGTTATCACTAAAATATAGTTCCGCGCCAGCGTCTATGAATAAGGTTATATTACTTTTTAAATGAATCGGTCCGGTTAAATATTTTCCGGCTGGAAAATAAACTGTCCCACCACCAGCTTCAAAAGCCTTTTCAATTGCTTTTTTTATCGCTTCTGTGGCGAGCATTGAACTATCTTTTTTCGCTCCATAATCTATGACATTGTAATAGGATTGGCCAAAGCCCGTTGCAAAAAAGAAAAAACAGATGGTAGCGAGAACGGAAAATTTCATATTAAAATTTAAGATTTATAAGGTTGCATTTAGCGGACTTAACCTTTTAGAAGATGCTATCCTTTTCCCATCAGCAAATACTTGCAATCCTTTTCCCTTTCCATATTTGATTCCCGTTTTATCCCATATGATGGTTAAGGTATGTCCATGATAAGAAACATTATCTAAACAAAACCAATCCCATAAATTTTGCGGGACTAACGGTTTTATGAGGATAGCGTTTTTAGCCATCGGTTTTAAGCCGATCAGGTCATTTATTATTAAATCACTGAACCCTGAGTGATTATAAAAGCTACTTCGTGGATTATCTCCTTTTAACCAATAACCCGTTTTTTCGTCCTGATATTCTCCAATATAAGGCTTTCCATTTTTTTGATGCGATCGCGCATACTGATGTAGCTTATCATAAAAGACGGCACGATCTATTTGCTTGTTTTGCTTATATTCAGTTAAAAAATTGGCGAGCGCCTTTAATGTTTGCGTCGTTGCAAAGGGCCAGACCGCACCATCCCATTCACAGCTCTGTCCCGACCCCCGCGTACGGAAGGTAGGTTCTCTACGCTCGGCGGTAGTAATACCCCAAGGAGCGTTAAAACCTGCTGTATCCTCCAGTTGTAACCATGCTTTTTCATAGGTTACTTCATCTGTCGGCAAATTAAAATACCAAGGAATAAAGCCAATAGCCTCTCGGGCAGCCAACGTTCCATCAGGATGCCTTGTCCTGAAAAATTTACCGGTATCATCCCAAAGACTGTCTAACACCAGTTTCCTTAACTTATCTTCTTTAAGCTTGTATTTAACCGTTAAACTATCCTTATTAAATAGGGAAGCCATCTTACCTAATGCCTTCGCATTTCCGTACATATAGCTATTAATGGTTGGGCGCCTATTCTGAATTCTCCTTCCACCGCTTACTGATTCCTCCATCCCGTCCTTTACATCATACTGCCAAAACATTCCTGTTGGCAATTGCCGTTCACTTTCCCAACGTTCATAGTCTTTATCCAACAGTGGAAACCACTCGGCTAATTGCTCTTTATTATGATTAACGAGATAGAGACCGTAGACCGCATCACTTAACCAGCTACTGAACGAATGAAACTTAGAGGGCTTATAAGTAGGTTCTTTTGTCAACCAAAAATCGATATATTGGTTAACGTATTGCGGATCTCTAAGCCAACGCGCTTCGTAAATATGATGTCCTAAAGCACAACTGATAGCATTGTATTTACCTGCATGCTTTACAGGCTCAATAAATTCTGTAAAAATAAACCCATCGGGTGTTTGCTTAAGATGCTTTCTAAAACTCCACCAGCGATAATAATACATACGTTGTATAGTAGAGTCCGGGCATTCAAACAACGGTATATTTTTCGCCAACCAGTTGTAGGAATCTTTATTTGACACATAGTTTACCACCGCCTCATCATCTATTGAATTATAATATTGTACCTCTTGTTTTAAAAGGCTATTATTCAATACAAAAGCTTTTTCTTGAGCAAAACCGACAGAAAACATCGTCATATATGATAATACTATCAACGACACGCTTAGTCTGTTCTTCATTCCCCTATTTATCATAATTTAGCTGTCTTAAATGGACGCTTTTAGGGCCCCTAAGGTACTTCTCTTTTACTTTAATTCTAATGGCAGATCCAAACGATTCGCCAATGGTACATAATCGGTATAAAGTTTATCGATAGCCGCTTTGACAGCGCTATCAAAAACGCCTACCTTTCTTCTACTGAAAAGAGAGAGATCAAGGCCTCTTTTCTTTAAAAAATATTTAGAAACGATCGGATATACCGTATGCATCACATCCATGTTTTGCACTAAAAATCCCTGAACCATCTCAACGTCTTTTTGACGATTGTCATTTTCAAAATGCTCGCAGAGCCAAACAATCAATTCGGGAAAATAGTTCCCTTGTATACACGACAAACCAGCAGCTCCTGCCTTTAACGATGCCACTGCATGTCCCATATAAGCATCGTATAATCCGAAATTGGCTCCTCTTGTTCCCGCTATTTTAGCGAGAACCTGCTGAATATCCAAACAGGTGTCCTTATGATATATAACTCTTCCTGTCTTTACATAACGCTCTAACTGTTGAGCGCTCAGTACTCTTTTATAGGGTTCAGGACATTCGTAAAAACCTAAAGGAATTTGCCCTGTTAAGGAAAAAAGCTCCGATACTTTTTTATCAAATAACTCATCCGATTCATGTTTCTCAGCTATTAGACCAGTAATTATGATAACAGCTTCAACACCCAAATCATATATTCGTTTTACGAAATCAGCCTGTTTATCAATGGTGCCAGATATCGAACTTGCGGCCACTACGGGTATTCTGCCATGTACGGTTCTTACTACATGTTCAATAAGCTGTAGACTCTCATCTGCAGTAAGCTCGAACATCTCACTCGATTGACAATTAGCAAACAAACCAGATGCGCCGGAAGCCAAATAAAACTCCGTCAAAGACGATAAACCCTTAAAGTCGATCTTCCCTTCTTCGGTATATGGGGTTAGCATTACAGGAATAAACCCTTTTTGTTTTTCTTTCATTTTAATAAATGCACGATAATCAGTATCAAATCTCCTGTGTCAATAATATGCGCAAAAAATCACTGCCTTTTGGTTAGTTATAGCGCCATAGGTTATATACAAAACAAAGTTATCTGCCATCAAAGAATATTTCTTATAATATATTTGCTGCAAATTATAGGATATTAGCTTCCCATTTAGAACAGGCAGATGATTACGAAATTTTCTTACGTACTAAACCGATAAAAGTTCCAACTAAATAAATCGTTAATGTTCCTACCACAATAATCATGTTAGCATGTAAACTACTTTTCAGATAGCCATAAGAAGCAGGTATTAAATAAGAAAGACTCATCCATAAAATAACGAAAATCCCAACGATAGTTGCTGCCATAGCGGCCGTATTTCCAGCTTTTTTACTTAACATCCCTAACAGAAAAAGTCCGAGCATACCCCCGGCAAAAATTCCCGATAATTGCCACCAAATATCCAATATACTCTTTACCCCTATCATCATTACACCTGTAATCATGCCTAAAAGACCAAAAACAATCGTAGCAATGTGCAATAATTTTAACATTTGCTTATCATCTTGTCCTTGTTGAATATAACGTTGATAAATATCTACAGAAAATACAGTAGCAGATGCATTCATTCCTGAACTAATAGTGCTCATTGCAGCAGATAGGATGGCAGAAACAATTAAGCCAATTAAGCCTGTTGGCATCTTTGTTACCATAAAATGGGGCATCACTTTATCACCGTAATCAGCTGGCTGCAACGTAGCAGCCAAAGAGCTTATCTCTTGCGTGGAAGCGAGTTTTCCCAGTCGTTCGCTGGCTACTTGTATTTTCACCGGCTCAATCAATGACGGGTTTTCCTGATAAAAGGCATATAAGCAGCTCCCGATAATAAAAAACAGCAGGGATGCGGGTAAATAAATCCATACACAAAGCCACACGGATTTGCTCGCCTCCTTCGCAGAGGAGGCAGTATGATAGCGTTGAACATAATTTTGATCCATGCCAAAATTATTTAAATTAATAAAAAAGCCATAAAGAAGTACTACCCAAAAAGTCGCTTTTGTAAAATCGGGCGTAAAACTTCCTAAACTGAATTTATGGTGTTCATTTCCTATCTCTATAATTTTAGAAATACCTCCCGGCATGTTTGAAACTATTAAAAAAATAATCAATACAGCGCCTAAGGTTTTTATAACCCCTTGTACTACTTCCGTCCAAATAACAGCCTCTATACCGCCCAAAACGGTATATATGATAATGCAAATACCGGTAACGATCATGATCGCTTCCATTGAATATCCTGTGAGTGCTTGTAGACTTAAGGCTATTCCGAAGAATATCGATCCCATACGTGCAAGTTGCGTAAGCAGAAAGCAAAGTACCGCATAGGTTCTCGCCCAAGGCCCAAAGCGATTTTCTAAATGGGTGTAAGCAGATACTTCTCCCGTACTTCTATAAAAAGGAACAAAATATTTGACTGCTATCCATGCAGCTAAAGGCATAGAAATACTGAAAACAAAAGAATTCCAATTACTTCCAAAGGCTTTACCCGGCACCCCTAAAAAAGTGTTGCTACTTAAAAAGGTAGCGTATATTGACAAGCCTATTGCCCAACCGGGAATAAGTCCGGAAGCCTTTGTAAACTGTTCAGCATTTTTGTTTTTTCTAGAAAACCAAATACCCACACAAATCATTGCTAATAGGTAAATCCCTACGATGGTTAAATCTAGTATTGGAAGGTTCTGCATAATTGTTTTTTGTCAGTTAGGAGAATGGCATTTTCCTGCATCTCAAAACTAAAAATTTCAGTTTATTATTTGACTACGCTATGAAAGAAGATTTTGGACTTACAAACATCTCTTGGCGCTCGATTTATAAAATTTAAAGATGCATCTTTTTAAATGGCTATTACTCATAATTCTTTGCTTTTTATTATAGGAACTTAGCATCAAAAAAAAGGCATAACGAATAGATAACGATTGTATCATTTTTATAGAATATTATCACTCTCTTGCATAGCCCGGTTATTTTTTATTATTTCGAAATTCTATCCAAACTAACAATACAGCCAACAAATTATGAAGCCGTTATTCCATAAAGTACCAACGCAACTGCAAACTTCATATAAAAGCCATTATATAAATAAAAACAAAGAAATAAGTTAAACTCATTTTTTTCTTTTAGGTTTGCAGCCAAATTTAAATCCAAAAAATCTTGCTGTGTATCTATGGCTATAAAACGTACAGCTAAAAAGAACAAATTTATTGGGAAAAATAAAAAACGTAAAGCAAATAGACCGTTGTTTATTGGCAAGAATAAACTTGTTCTGCTCTTTAAAGAACGAAAGTTTGGCCTATTGCTCGCATACCTATGTCTTTACTTTATAATCATTACTGCTGGATGGGTGCTATTGTTACGTTTTATAAACCCTCCTGTTACCTGGCTAATGCTTCAAAGAGGCGTTGAAAGAACGCTAGAAGGTAAAGCGTGGAAGTTGGAAAAAAAATGGAAAAATTACGATGAATTATCTGACAATTTAAAACGAGCAGCCATTACGGGGGAAGATGCGAATTTTATGATACATGCTGGTTTCGACATACATGCTATACGGGACGCATATCAGCGAAATAAAGCGGGGAAAACGATGCGTGGAGGTAGCACCATCAGTCAGCAGACAGCAAAAAATGTATTTCTTTGGCCAGACAGATCTTGGGTAAGAAAAGGTTTCGAATCTTATTTTACTATTTTAATAGAGCTCCTTTGGGGTAAGAAAAGGATTCTTGAAGTATATTTAAATGTGATAGAAATGGGAGATGGTATTTATGGTGCAAATGCAGCGACACTTGCCAATTTTCATAAACCGGCCACATCCCTTACAAAAAGACAGGCCGCCCTTTTAATCGCTGTTCTTCCTAATCCTCGAAGATGGACACCTTCTAAACCAACAAATTATATTAATCGAAAAGCAAATGTAATTGTTCGATATATGGGGCACAGCGAAATCCCTGCTAATTAAGCAAATACTTGTGCATGCCAACTATTCTCAAAAGAGGTTTCCCAATTTGCGTTGAATGCCGCTCTATCGGCTACCAGATTATTAAAGACAATCGTGTCCTTTGTAACTTCTCCTTTTTGTATCAGCTCCTCAAATGTACTCCGCGGCACAATTTTAATATTGTCGCCTTCACGATAAGCAATTTGCATTCTATCGAAGAGCGAAATGTTTAGTTCTTGCTCTAGTTCTTTTAATAAACGGACCGACTTATCAATGGAACAGCCACTTGGCATAGTTACCGATTGATCGACCGCCAAAATAATGAAAAGATGATAGCGTATTTCCACAGAAGCTGCCAATGGATGACCATGGGCATTCCATTGTGCCGTGAACTCTTCCAACTTCTTTTGCACCTTAGTTTCTTCTTCTATCGTAAGCAATCTATTTGCTTGATATATCCAAATTCTTTCCATATTCACAAATTAAAAATTCAAAAGTAAAAACAACTCGATGGTTCCAGAATGTCTTATTGAGCGAAACGGAGTGGAGCCAAAATATCTCTTGTATTCCTCACTCATCATTCATTCATCAACCACTTAACTAACTACCAAATCCTTCAAATCTCTCCCAAAAGCCATCTTGCGGCAATGACGCAAAAATATGAACAACTTCCTTTTTCACCGGATGTTCAAAAGCCAATCTCCTTGCATGTAAACAAATGCTTTTTTTCAAACTTCCTCTTGGATAACCATATTTGTTATCACCAACAATAGGACATCCTAAGGTGGATAGTTGTACACGTATTTGATGAGGCCTTCCCGTTATTGGATTCACTTCTATTAAGTAATAACCATTCAACTCTCCTATCAATTTGTAGCTCAATTCCGCCCGTAAACTCCCCTTTACTTCCTTATCATATGCCTTGGTAACATTTTTCTTCGAATCTTTTATAAGCCAATGTACTAAAGTTCCTTCTGTTACTAAGGGTTTATTACGTACCACAGCCCAATATGTTTTATGCATATCCCGGCTCTTAAACATTCTGTTAATACGGTCTAGCGATTTGCTCGTTTTCGCGAATAGGATAACACCACTTACAGGCCTATCTAGCCGATGCACTACACCTAAGAAAGCGCCATTTGGTTTGTTATACTTTTTGGCAATATATTGTTTCACCTTTTCATCCAAAGGTTCATCCCCGGTGTCGTCTATTTGAACGATGTCTCCTGCACGTTTGTTGACCGCTATAAGATGGTTATCTTCATAGATTATATCCTTATCCGTTATAGGCCGATTTGCAATACTCATAAGGATACAAAGTTAAGGAATTAAAAAAATAAGGGAGTAGTACTTTTTCTTTATTACATCCGAAAGATATATCTGTAGATTTGATATAAGGAATTCGCTAGACAGCTGCAAGTGGTGCTTGCATGGAGCGGATGTATCTATATAGGCTCGTTGTTATCTAATCTTCGTGGAATCCAGAACAGAATTTACAGGTAACAGTCATAGAATATTACCTGTAAGCTTAGCGCTTATTTTTTATTGCGGTCTTTGCTCTCCGCTCCTGGCTTAGCAATAGATTCCCGCATGTCGGTATCTGCTTGTATATTCTGCATTTTATAATAATCCATTACACCTAAGTTTCCGCTACGAAAAGCTTCCGCCATCGCAAGTGGAATCTGGGATTCTGCTTCGATAACTTTAGCCCGTGCTTCTTGTGCTTTGGCCTTCATTTCTTGCTCTGATGCTACTGCCATTGCACGACGTTCTTCCGCACGAGCATTTGCTACTTTAAGATCGGCTTCTGCCTGATCGGTTTGCAATTTGGCACCAATATTTTCACCAATATCAATATCCGCTATGTCTATCGATAGAATTTCAAAGGCCGTTCCGCTGTCCAACCCCTTCCCCAATACTGTTTTAGAAATTTTATCTGGGTTTTCCAATACTTCCTTGTGATTAACGGCAGAGCCAATAGTCGTTACAATCCCCTCTCCTACACGGGCCAATATGGTCTCTTCCCCAGCACCCCCTACTAGTTGGTTAATATTTGCTCTAACTGTAACGCGCGCCTTTGCGATAAGCTGGATACCATCCTTTGCTACAGCCGCAACCGGTGGCGTATTGATAACACGTGGATTTACTGAAATTTGCACTGCATCAAAAACGTCTCTTCCGGCCAAATCGATCGCTGTGGCTAATTTAAAATCCAAGGGTATATTGGCTTTATCTGCGGAAATAAGTGCTTTAATAACTTTATTGACATTCCCGCCGGCCAAATAGTGTGTTTCAATATCGTTTGAAGATATATTTAGCCCGGCCTTGGTTGAAATTATCATAGAATTAACAACCAAAGAAGGAGACACCTTACGTAAACGCATAAGCACCAGGTTAAGCAGATTCACCTTTACACCAGAAAGTTGCGCGGTAAACCACAAATTGACCGGTAAAATATATAATAGTAGAAAGAGTGCTACAATAGCCCCTATAATCATTAGGATGGGCGATAAAGAAGATTCCATGTTTTTAGTTTAAATAATTAAAGTATTAGATTGAATTATGCTAAATTGAGGGTTTATATTACCCCACGTAAGAAAGCAATATTAATAATACAAACCAAGGTTAACGGCTAAAGATACACTTTTTAATGCGTTTATCTAAAATAAAAGCTTATATAAGTGCCGACCAGCACTTAGACTCCGCTTACGCCTTGATCCATGATCTCTTTAAGCTGTAAATCCATTATTTTTAACCCCTCTTCAAAACTATGAGGCAAATAATCAAGTCTCTCATAGGCTTTATCTAAAATAAATCCAGTTCTTTTAGGCCGTGAAGCATCTTGTTGCAAGCTTGCTGAGCTTACTTTATGTATTAAAGAGGCGTCAAGCTTATAATAGGCAATCACTGCCGCTACCATTTCGTCTATACTTAACAAATCCTTTCCCGATATATGAAAGATCCCTTTCTCTTTTCTCTTTGCAATTATTAAACAGGCCTTTGCAAGATCTTCCGCCAATGTCGGCATTCTCCATTGATCGTTCACCACTTTGATTTCCTGACCGTTCTCTAAAGCATTCTTTACCCATAGCACAATATTACTTCTACTCATATCTCGTACAATACCATAAACCAAGATGGTGCGAACGACCGACCAATTGCAGGCAGACTGTTCCAATAACTTCTCTGCTTCCATTTTATGCCGACCATAGGTACTTAGGGGTTTAGGTTCGTCATTTTCTTTATAAGGGCCCTCTTCACCGTCAAATACAAAATCAGTTGAAAGATGTATCAGATGTATAGGGTATGCTTCACAGATACTTATTAAATTTGCAACAGCTGCCACATTTATGAGGTGGCTAGCCTCAGGGTCTTTTTCGCAAGCATCCACATTTGCCATTGCTGCTGTATTTATAATCACATCCGGTCGAAGCTCCATTATGGTCGATCTTACTTGATCATGGTCGGTTATATCTAAGGAGATATAAGTGTAACCTTTTTCCTCTGTATGCCTATTGTTTCCTCTTGAGCTTGCGATATATTCAAGGTCCAAATCTCCTATCACAGCATCCGTTATTTTCTGACCTAACAAACCATTACTTCCTGTGATTAATATTTTCTTCATGTTTCTTTTTTTACTTTTGATTATGTGAGATGAGCCTCAACGAATCCGGATTAACCATCAAATTCCGTCATTTATCTTTTACAATTTAGCTTATGAATATAGTCTTTTGTCTCTAATAAATCACAGAATATTCTTCATTATCTCAAGATCTATTTCATCCCATCCGCTCATAACTCACTCAATTACACCTCTTTTTTTCTCATTCAGCACGCATTAAACGCCTTTGGTGTACAATATAAAAAAACTTTTCATTTAAGTATTTGATATTCCACTATAAAGCGTATTTTTGCAATCCGAAATAAAGCCCTTAAATGGCAATAAATCTGTACATTATTTAAAAAACATAGTTTCTTATATGTCCAACACCGGAAAAATAGCGCAAATAATCGGACCAGTAGTAGATGTCAGCTTTGCTGGCGGTGCTAAATTGCCGAAAATTTTCGACGCATTGGAGATCGAAAAAGCAAACGGACAACGTATTGTTTTAGAGGTTCAGCAACATTTAGGAGAAGAACGTGTACGTACCATCGCAATGGATTCTACCGATGGCCTTGTTCGCGGAATGCCCGTAATAGACACAATGGCTCCTATCAAAATGCCTATTGGCGATGACATTAAGGGCCGTGTATTTAACGTTGTTGGAGATGCCATTGATGGTATTAAAAATCTCGATAAATCGAACGGTCGTCCTATCCACAACTTACCTCCAAAATTTGAGGATCTTTCCACTGAAACCGAAATACTTTTTACAGGTATTAAAGTAATCGACCTATTAGAACCATATGCAAAAGGCGGTAAAATTGGTTTATTTGGCGGTGCGGGAGTAGGAAAGACAGTTCTTATTCAAGAACTAATTAACAATATTGCAAAAGCCTATTCAGGTTTATCTGTATTTGCAGGTGTAGGAGAACGCACGCGTGAAGGAAATGATTTGTTACGCGAAATGATCGAGTCAGGCATTATCAAATATGGCGATGAGTTCTTGCATAGTATGGAAAAAGGTGAATGGAATCTAGCACAAATAGATCCAGAAGCACTAAAAGAGTCAAAAGCCACTTTTGTTTTTGGACAGATGAATGAGCCTCCAGGCGCTCGTGCTCGAGTGGCGCTATCAGGTCTTACAATAGCTGAATATTTCAGGGATGGGGATGGAGAAGGTGCTGGCAAAGATATTCTCTTCTTTATCGATAACATTTTCCGCTTTACGCAGGCAGGTTCAGAAGTTTCGGCACTTTTAGGCCGTATGCCTTCTGCAGTAGGTTATCAACCTACCCTCGCGACAGAAATGGGCTTAATGCAAGAACGCATTACATCTACAAAACGCGGTTCAATTACTTCCGTACAAGCTGTTTATGTTCCTGCAGATGACTTGACTGACCCTGCTCCGGCAACAACTTTCGCTCACTTAGATGCAACAACTGTATTATCCCGTAAAATATCAGAACTAGGTATTTACCCTGCGGTGGATCCTTTGGATTCAACGTCTCGTATCTTAAATCCGGTGATCTTGGGTGACGAACACTATAATACTGCTCAACGGGTTAAAGAAACCTTACAACGCTATAAAGAACTTCAGGATATCATTGCTATTTTAGGGATGGATGAACTTTCTGAGGAAGATAAATTGATCGTTTCGCGTGCACGTAGGGTACAACGTTTCTTATCACAGCCGTTTCACGTTGCAGAGCAATTTACTGGGCTAAAGGGCGTACTAGTAGACATCAAAGAAACCATCAAAGGCTTTAATATGATTATGGACGGAGAGGTTGATGAATATCCAGAAGCCGCCTTTAACCTTGTAGGAGGTATAGAGGATGCTATAGCAAAAGGAAAAAAACTATTGGAAGAAGCAAATGCTTAGCATTTAATATATTGCATTCTATCTTAAAATATGGAACTTAATATTATTACACCAGATCAATCAGTATTCAGCGGACAAGCAACTTCTGTTACCGTTCCCGGAAGTGCTGGGTCTTTTGAAATTTTGAAAGATCACGCTCCCATTATCTCCACTTTGGAGGATGGTAAAGTTATTATTCGCAATAACAAAAATACTGAAGTCATTATTATTAAAGGCGGGGTAGTCGAAGTACTAAATAACAAAATTACCGTGCTTGCAGAGGGTGTTATAAAAGAAGAAAATTAATCTCAAAAGCAATCGTCTAAAAGGCCCGGTAATCAATGGTTACCGGGCCTTTTATTTTAACAGTTTTTTTGCCGCTTAAAATATTTTAAGAAGAAATCAGCACAAAAATACTATGCAAGCATAATCTTATACCGTATACCGAATTAGGTTTTAGTCTATTTTTAAACTATTAACATAACGGACAAGGATTATAAAACAAAATAATATTCTATTTTAAGTGAAAATAAAAGAACAAAGTATCAAATTAAACAAATCCAATAAAGCTCTTGCCTTTCTAATTTTAACCTGCTAATTTGGGAAAACAATTACACTGAGGATTTTCATAGTTTAAAACAGGTACTTTTTTTAAACTATTTCAATCAAATAAAAGAAGAGAAAGAAGACTAAATATACAAGCTGAATATGCTAACTGAACAAACAACTGAACTTAACAAATACAGCAAAGTTTTAACACAAGACAAAACGCAACCTGCTGCCCAAGCGATGCTATATGGCATTGGACTTACCGATGACGATATGAACAAAGCCCAAGTGGGAATTGCCAGCATGGGATACGACGGAAATACGTGTAATATGCACCTCAATGATTTGGCTAAGGTGGTAAAAGAGGGTGTGTGGGAGAATGATTTGGTTGGCTTGATCTTTAACACAATAGGTGTGAGTGATGGCATGAGCAATGGAACCGATGGGATGCGTTATTCTTTGGTGAGTCGGGATATCATTGCTGACAGTATTGAGGCCATCTGTGGGGGCCAATATTATGATGGTCTTATAGCGATCCCTGGTTGTGATAAAAATATGCCTGGTTCTATTATGGCAATGGGCCGGCTTAACAGACCTTCTATTATGGTCTATGGTGGCACAATAGCTCCAGGTCATTATAAAGGAGAAGAGTTAAATATCGTTTCATCATTTGAAGCACTTGGCAAAAAAATAGCCGGTACGCTATCCGAAGAAGACTTTATAGGTATTATTAAACATACCTGCCCAGGTGCGGGAGCCTGTGGAGGTATGTATACCGCTAATACGATGGCTTCAGCCATCGAAGCCTTGGGAATGAGTTTACCTTATTCTTCGTCAAATCCTGCCATTAGTGATGATAAAAAGAATGAATGCAAAGAAGCAGGTAAATATATACGCATCTTACTAGAAAAAGATATCAAGCCTTCTGATATTATGACCCGGGAGGCTTTTGAAAATGCGCTCCGCGTTATTATCATTTTGGGAGGAAGTACAAATGCTGTTTTACACTTTATAGCAATAGGCAAAAGTATAGGAGTAGAGATTACGCAAGATGATTTTCAACGCATGAGTGATACCACTCCTGTATTGGCCGATTTTAAACCAAGTGGAAAATATTTAATGCAAGATCTGCATCAATATGGTGGTATACCCGCCGTTATGAAATATTTGTTAAATGAAGGTTTATTACATGGCAACTGTTTAACGGTTACAGGCAAAACATTAGCAGAAAATTTAGCCGATGTTGAACCAATAAATTTGAAGGACCAACATATCATCCACACGCTTGATAACCCACTTAAACCTACAGGGCATTTACAGATCTTATACGGAAATCTTGCAGAAGGTGGTAGCGTAGCTAAGATATCAGGGAAGGAAGGTGAACGGTTTGTAGGGCCTGCGCGCGTGTTTGACGGCGAAAAACACCTAATAGAGGGGCTTTCAAATGGCACTGTAAAAGCTGGGGACGTCGTCGTCATAAAAAACGAGGGCCCAAAGGGCGCTCCAGGGATGCCTGAAATGCTGAAACCAACTTCTGCTATCATTGGCTCGGGACTTGGAAAAAGTGTAGCCTTAATTACTGATGGGCGTTTTAGCGGTGGTACACACGGTTTTGTGGTAGGTCACATTACTCCGGAAGCATTTGAAGGAGGTCTCATCGGCTTAGTTGAAAATGGCGATATTATTGAAATAGATGCTGTAAACAATACCCTTTCGCTGCAAGTGAGTGAAGAGATAATTGCTGAAAGAAGAAGCCGCTGGATACAACCAAGTCTAAAAGTGACAAAGGGTGTTCTTTATAAATATGCAAAAACCGTCTCTAATGCAGCGGAAGGATGTGTAACGGATGAATAAATAAGCAAATGACCTTGGGTAAAAACAGCCCAATAAAAACAATATAATATGAAGCAATCATGCAGGAAATTGATTGCAGATGGCAATTTAAAAATACTAATAACATGAATACGCTCGAAATAACAAAAGACACACCTCAGAACGCGCCTGAGGAGAAAGTAAAAAACATACAACTTTCAGGTTCTCAAGCTGTATTGGAAGCCTTTATTGCTGAGGGTGTGGATACCATATTTGGCTACCCCGGTGGCGCCATTATGCCCATATACGATGCTTTATACGATTATAACGACAAACTAAAACATATACTAGTTCGCCATGAACAAGGTGGCATACACGCAGCCCAAGGTTATGCGCGTACTTCAGGAAAGACAGGTATTGTATTTGCCACGAGTGGTCCAGGAGCAACTAATTTAGTTACAGGCTTAGCGGATGCCATGATTGACAGCACCCCCCTTGTTTGTGTTACAGGCCAGGTATTTGCACACTTGTTAGGAACAGATGCCTTTCAAGAAACGGATGTGATAAATATTACTACTCCTGTAACAAAATGGAATTACCAGGTAACGGATGCTTGTGAAATACCTGCTGCTTTAGCGAAAGCTTTTTATATCGCAAAAACAGGCCGACCAGGTCCGGTATTAATCGATATTACCAAAAACGCTCAGATTCAATTGTTCGATTATCCAGGGTATAAAATTTGTAATCATATTAGAAGCTATAGACCTACTCCTATTATTAGAAAAGAGTATATAGCAGAAGCAGCCGCCTTAATTAATCAAGCAAAGAAACCTTTTATCTTATTTGGCCAAGGAATAATTCTAGGAAAAGCTGAAAAAGAATTCAAAGCTTTCGTCGAAAAATCGGGCATACCTGCTGCTTGGACGATCATGGGACTCAGTGCGCTTCCTACTGACCATAAGCTCAATGTCGGGATGTTAGGCATGCATGGTAACTATGCTCCCAATGTATTAACAAATGAATGCGATGTATTAATAGCTATCGGTATGCGTTTCGATGATCGCGTAACAGGTAGGTTGGATAAGTATGCGAAGCAAGCTAAAATTATTCATTTAGATATTGACCCATCAGAAATAGATAAAAATGTAAAAACAACAGTACCTGTATGGGGCGATTGCAAAGAAACACTTCCTTTGCTAACCAATTTGATTGAGGAAAAAGATCATAGTGAATGGCTTCAAAAATTCCGAACACTTGAAAAAGAAGAAGTAAAACAAGTT
Source organism: Pseudosphingobacterium sp. (assembly GCA_035565175.1). Classification (GTDB taxonomy): domain Bacteria; phylum Bacteroidota; class Bacteroidia; order Sphingobacteriales; family Sphingobacteriaceae; genus Olivibacter. Next base: position 17,478 of record DATMSZ010000425.1, on the reverse strand, counting down.
ATTCATAGTGAATTACATCCTGAAGCTGGTGAAATGACGATGGGTGAGGTAATTAATTTATTAAACGAGCTTACTGATGACGATGCGGTAATCGTTACAGATGTAGGGCAACATCAAATGGTGGCCTGCCGCTATGCCCGTTTTAAACAAACCAAAAGCAACGTTACGTCAGGCGGACTAGGAACGATGGGTTTTGGTCTTCCAGCAGCTATCGGCGCTTCATATGGTGCTCCGGAGCGCACTGTTGTGGCCATTATAGGAGATGGAGGAATTCAAATGACCATTCAGGAATTAGGCACTATTATGCAGTTCGGTGCTAAAGTTAAAATTCTCATTCTGAATAATCAGTTTCTTGGAATGGTTCGTCAGTGGCAACAACTCTTTCACGATAAACGCTACTCGTTTGTGAATATTACGAGTCCGGATTACGTGACAGTAGCTAAGGGCTATTATATCCCCGGAAAAAAAGTCGACAATAGGGATGACTTAAAAGATGCCTTAAAGGAAATGTTAGATCACGATGGTTCTTATCTGCTGGAAGTAATGGTAGGAAAAGAAAATAACGTATTCCCAATGGTACCACAAGGAAGTAGTGTAAGTGAGATAAGACTTCAATAATGATTAAGTAAAAGGATTAGTAAAATGGAAAAACAAGAATATACCATCACCCTTTATACTGAAAATTCTATAGGAATGATCAGTAGAATTGCCATCATATTTTCTCGCCGTAAAATCAACATTGAAAGTCTCAACACTTCACCTTCTGAGGTCCATGGCATTCATCGGTTTACGATTGTAATTACTGAATCTGAAGAAGTAGTACGAAAACTTTGCAGACAGATAGAGAAACAGGTGGAAGTTTTAAAGGCATATTATAATACAAATGATGAAGTAATATGGCAAGAACAAGCCCTTTATAAAGTTCCAACAGAAATTGTTACTGAAAAGGCTCCTATCGAACGCCTATTACGTGAATACGGCGCACATGCCGTTGTTATCCGTAATGATTATACTGTATTTGAAACGGCAGGTCACCGCGAAGAAATAGACAAACTTACAGAAGCCTTAGCAGAATACAATCTGATCGAGTTTGTGAGAAGTGCCCGTATTGCTATCATCAAAGATAGCAAAGGTTTTCATGATAAACTAAAGGAGTTTGAAGAAGCGGAACCAGTAGAGGATGTTATAGAAAACGAATATCTTGACAAGCAGGATAAGGTATTCACCATGTAATTCTTATGGAGAACGTATTTAAATTTATTACCGACGCGCGCAAAGCATTCATCCAACTGATAGACGAATTATCGATAGAAGAACTAAATCAGGTACCTGAAGGATTTAACAACAACATCATCTGGAATTTTGGACACATCGTGGTGAGCACCCAAACACTCTGTTATGTACGCACAGGAATCTGGCCAGATAAATCTGCCGTAAAATTCGTAGCGGCCTATGAAAAAGGTTCTAAACCCACCTATTTTGTAGATGCAGGGGAAGTTGAAATGCTGAAAGCACTCAGTATAAGCACCATTCAACAAATTGAAGATGATTATAAAAAGAGAGCCTTTGAAACGATCAACCCCTATCCTACTGCTACTTATGGGGCATTACTGCAAGATATAGAAGCAGTTTTGGTTACATCGATTGGTCACGATAACCTCCATTTCGGTTACGCGCAGGCACAACGAAAAGCAGTTAAAAATCAATAATCAAAGCAATAGAAGATAAAAATTAGTATATAAAACAATGGCAAATTATTTTAACACATTACCACTTAGAGAGAAATTAAACCAATTAGGCGTAGCTGAATTCATGGACATTTCTGAATTCGCAGACGGCGTTAACGTTTTAAAAGGCAAAAAACTGGTAATTGTAGGTTGTGGTGCTCAAGGATTAAACCAAGGATTAAATTTAAGAGATAGTGGTTTAGATGTTTCTTATACTTTGCGCAAGGAAGCTATTGAGCAAAAAAGAGACTCATGGAAAAACGCTACTGACAATAATTTTACAGTTGGTACATACGAAGAATTAATTCCTACCGCTGACGTTGTCATTAACCTCACTCCTGATAAACAACACACATCGGTAATTAATGCGGTAATGCCCTTGATGAAAGAAAACGCTACACTTTCTTATTCGCATGGATTTAATATCGTAGAAGAAGGTACTCAAATACGTAAAGATATAACCGTTATTATGGTTGCCCCAAAATGTCCTGGATCTGAAGTAAGAGCCGAATACTTACGTGGTTTTGGTGTTCCTACTTTAATCGCAGTACATCCTGAAAACGACCCACAAGGTAAGGGTTTGGCTGAAGCTAAAGCATATTGTGTGGGTACCGGCGGTCATAAAGCAGGCGTATTGCGTTCATCTTTTGTGGCTGAAGTAAAATCAGATTTAATGGGTGAGCAAACTATCTTATGTGGGCTTTTACAGACGGGTTCCATCTTATCATTCGACAAGATGATAGAAAAAGGAATTGAGCCCGGATATGCTTCCAAGCTAGTTCAATATGGTGTCGAAGTAATTACAGAAGCGTTAAAGCAAGGTGGTATCACAGCCATGATGGATAGATTGAGCAATGTAGCTAAAATTAAAGCCTTTGAAATTTCAGAAGAACTCAAAACAATAATGCGTCCTTTATTCCAAAAACACCAAGATGACATCATGAGCGGTGAATTCAGCCGTGTAATGATGGAAGACTGGGCTAATGGCGATAAGAACTTGCTAGCTTGGCGCGCCGCTACAGGCGAAACTGCTTTCGAAAAGACGCCAGCTGGCGATGTTAAAATTGGAGAGCAAGAATATTTTGATCATGCAGTATTTATGGTTTCTTATATTAAAGCAGGCGTTGAATTAGCATTCGAAACTATGGTAGAAGCAGGTATTAAACCTGAATCAGCTTATTACGAGTCTTTGCATGAAACCCCCCTAATCGCCAATACTATTGCGCGCAAAAAATTATTCGAAATGAACCGTGTCATTTCGGATACGGCTGAATATGGCTGTTACTTATTTGATCATGCTTGTAAACCATTATTAGCTGATTTTATGAAAACAGTTGATACAGACATCATCGGCAAGAATTATAACGAAGGGAAAGATGGTGCCGTCGATAACCAAGAACTAATTGCAGTTAATGATGCCATCCGTAACCATCCGGTAGAAAAAGTGGGTGCTGTGTTACGAAAGGCCATGACTGCCATGAAGGCTATTAAAACAGTATAATTATCCTCCAGACCGATTAATCGTTTTTGACGTTCTGAATCGGTCTGGATATATCCTTAAACATTGATAAGCATGCTTGTTTCAATGCTTACTTGTTAAAGAGGAACGATTGTATATAAAGAGCAATTTGTATAAGTTTGCATTACACTAACAACGATACTATATTAATAAAGGCATCCCAGCCCAATTAGGCTATGATTAATCCCGTCGTCCATATTACCCATTTAAGTCTGCGATATGCACATGATCTCATATTGGATCAGCTAAATTGGCAAATCTTTCCAGGAGAGCATTGGCTTATCGGCGGAAAAAGCGGTTCGGGAAAAAGTTCATTGGGAAAAGCGATTGCCGGCATTGAAAAAACAAGTGGCGATGTCCAATTCTTTTTCGATCCATCGTCTCCCCTTCCCGCTCGCGTGCTGTATGTATCTAACTGGTACCAGTTTACCAACCTGGAAGGTGACCGTAATTTCTATTATCAGCAGCGTTATAATAAACAACAGCGAAACGACACCTTGACGGTTTATGCTGAATTAGTGCATTATGCCAAAGAGGAAAAGTTAGCGTTCGAAGAGGTGGAGAAATACTTAGGCTTGTTTGATTTTATCGATTTCAAAAACACGCAACTCATTGAGTTGTCCAGTGGTGAGCATAAAAAATTGCAACTGATAAAAGCCCTTTGGCTCAAACCGCAATTGCTAATTATTGACGAACCGTATACCGGTTTGGATAAGGCTTCACGTGAGAGGCTAAATCAGTTTTTGGAAGAACTTGTTGTAGCAGGTGTACAGCTAGTGCTTATCACGAATGATGAAAATATCCCTACCTGCATCAACCGATTTGCGGAAATTGAAAATGGACAATTAAAAAATCTGCCTTCCATTCAACACTTGACGAAAGAGATTGCGCGTGAACAAAAAACCTTACCCTATTTTCTTCGGGAAGAAGCAAAAGAGTCTGCTGATGTGTTGGTTCATATGGAGAACATCCGCGTGCGTTATGGAGAAAAGGAAGTATTAAAAGACATTAGTTGGACAGTGCGAAAAGGTGAAAAATGGCTCTTGCAGGGCCACAACGGATCAGGAAAGTCGACCTTACTTAGCCTAATAAACGGAGATCATCCGCAAGCTTATGCCAATCAGATTCATCTTTTTGGTAGTAAGCGAGGAAGTGGGGAAAGTATCTGGGATATCAAAGCACATTTAGGCATTGTCTCTCCCGAATTACATTGGTATTTTGATAAAACGGCAAAGGTTTGGCAGGCAATTGCCTCCGGTCTTTATGATAGTATCGGCTTATTCCGGCAATTGAGCTACGAACAGCAACAAAGAGTGAATCAACTAATGGACTTTTTCGAGCTTACTTCCTATAAAGACAGGCTATTAACCTCGCTTCCATTAGGTAAACAACGCTTGGTATTATTGGCCAGAACCATGATCAAAAATCCATCGCTGCTGATATTGGACGAACCCTGTCAAGGATTGGATCATGCACAGACTGAACATTTCAATGCCGTTGTTGACGAACTTTGTAGCTTTGGAAAAACATTGATTTATGTAGGTCACTACGAGACCTTATTACCCAGCTGTTTAGAAAATAAAATTGTGCTAGAGAAAGGCAAAGTAAAAATAATACAAAAGATAGCAGCATATGCTTGATAAAATGGAGCGAGACATCATGGTTATCCACTAAAAGCTATCGCATTATAAAGAATAGAAATAAAAAACACCCAGTATGTTACACAATCCTAATCACTTATACATATTCGACACCACGCTTCGTGATGGAGAGCAGGTTCCAGGTTCGCAACTAACTACACCTGAAAAGATCATTATTGGAGAAGCACTCCAATCATTGGGAGTAGATGTTATCGAAGCTGGCTTTCCTATATCCAGTCCCGGTGATTTCCAAAGTGTGGTGGAATTATCAAAAGCCATTCGTGAGCCCATCATTTGTGCATTAACCCGCGCGAACAAGGGCGATATCGATTGTGCGGCAGAAGCTTTAAAATATGCGAAACGCCCCCGTATCCACACAGGTATTGGTTCGTCAGATATGCATATCAAATATAAATTCAACAGTACCCGCGAAGCGATTCTTGAACGCGCTGCAGAGGCGGTAAAATATGCCAAACAATTTGTGGAGGATGTTGAATTTTATGCTGAGGATGCAGGAAGAGCAGACAATGTGTATTTAGCTCAAATGATTGAAGCAGTAATTGCTGCCGGTGCAACCGTTGTCAATATTCCGGATACGAACGGCTATTGCCTGCCTGAGCAATATGGTGCTAAAATTCGTTTTCTGAAGGAAAATGTTAAAAATATTGATCAGGCGATCATCTCCGTTCATTGTCACAATGACTTAGGTCTTGCTACAGCAAACAGCCTTTCGGGAATTCAAAACGGTGCTCGGCAGGTTGAATGTACAATAAATGGTATTGGTGAACGCGCTGGCAACACCTCTTTAGAGGAAGTGGTTATGGCACTGAAAACACACTACCAAACACTTCAATTCCAAACGAATATCAACACAAAACAATTATATCCGCTCAGTGCAATGGTAAGCCGTATGATGCGTATGCCTGTGCAAGCTAACAAAGCCATCGTTGGACGTAACGCCTTTGCCCACAGCTCTGGCATTCATCAAGACGGAGTGCTGAAACATCGCGAAAATTACGAGATTATTAACCCGGAAGATGTTGGCATAGACCAGTCTGAAATTATCCTAACCGCTCGTAGTGGTCGGCATGCCCTTAAGCATCATTTAGAACGCCTAGGTTATACGATAGAACGAATCGATCTGGATCAAACCTACCAGCGCTTTCTTACGCTGGCAGATGAAAAGAAAGAGATCAAGGATGACGACTTGCTACGCTTAATGGGAGACGAAGCAGAGACTAATTTCAAAAATGGCGTTACGATCAGCTCGCTACAAGTGATCACCGGTGATCAAAGCGATCCGCAAGCAATTATTAAACTAAACTATAAAGGCACCGAACAGGAAGCAACAGCATCCGGTAATGGCCCGGTTAGTGCTACTATTAAAGCCATCGAAAGCATTATTGGAAGCCATAATGAAATTAAGGAATTTAACATCCACTCCATTCATGGAGGCAGCGATGATGTCAGTAAAGTAGATATGCGCGTCATCCATGAAGATCAGTCGTACATGGGATACGGGTTCAGTACAGATATCGTAAGAGCTTCTGCAAATGCCTATCTAGATGCATTGAATAAATTTGTGTAAATTAGATAACGCAAGGGATTGTTTATGTCTCTCGAGCAATTTTAATTAAGTCGAGAGATCTAAAAAGGCAATGGAGCCGAAATCTAAAAATTAATTATAGGTAAATAATAAATATCTCCATTCCGTTTCATTCCAGTCGGCGCGACGAAGGAAAAAACGTGTGAAATACACTAAACGGCAAGAAAAATTAAAATCTAACTAAATAAAAATGAGCAAGACGTTATTTGATAAAGTGTGGGACTCTCACGTAGTACGAAAGATTGAGGGCGGTCCCGACGTGTTATTTATCGACCGTCATTTAATCCACGAAGTTACAAGTCCCGTAGCTTTTTTAGGATTGAAGAGTAGAAATATAAAGGTGTTGTATCCGGAACGTACATTTGCTACGGCCGATCACAATACCCCTACCATCAATCAACACCTGCCAGTGACAGACCCCCTTTCGGCAAACCAACTAAGGGCACTAGAAGAAAATGCTAATAGCTATGGTATCCGACATTGGGGACTAGGTCACCAGAAAAATGGAATTGTCCACGTCATAGGGCCAGAAAATGGGATTACACAACCAGGTGCTACTATTGTATGTGGAGATTCACATACTTCCACCCATGGAGCTTTTGGGGCAATCGCTTTTGGTATCGGTACGTCTGAAGTAGAGATGGTGCTCGCCTCACAATGTATCATGCAGCCGAAAGCAAAAAAGATGCGAATAAACGTGACCGGATCACTTAGCAAAGGTGTTACACCTAAAGATGTTGCCTTATTTATCATCTCAAAGTTAACCACTTCAGGTGCTACAGGCTATTTCGTAGAATATGCAGGTGAAGTTTTTGAGAAGATGAGTATGGAAGGTCGTATGACGGTATGTAATCTGAGTATTGAAATGGGTGCTCGCGGCGGTATGATTGCGCCAGATGAGACTACATTCGACTATATCAAAAACCGCGAATTTACACCAAAAGGTGAAGCTTGGGATAAAGCAATGGCCTACTGGAAAACGCTTAAAACAGATGCTGATGCTACTTTTGATAAAGAATTTACTTTTGATGGTAGTAGCATTGAACCTATGATTACCTATGGAACAAATCCAGGTATGGGTATAGGTATCTCCAATCATATTCCTGATGCCTCAGAAGTTGAGGGCGGTGTGGCTACATATGAAAAATCACTTGGTTATATGGGCTTTCATGAAGGCGAGCCAATGATTGGCAAAAAAGTAGATTACGTTTTTGTAGGAAGCTGCACAAATGGCCGTATTGAAGACTTCAGAGCTTTTACTTCTTTAATTAAAGGGAAGAAAAAAGCAGATGATGTAACGGTATGGCTTGTACCAGGCTCTCATATTGTGGAAGAACAGATTAAGAAGGAAGGCTTGCTAGATATCTTAACTGAAGCCGGTTTTACCTTACGCCAACCTGGTTGCTCTGCCTGCTTAGCCATGAATGATGATAAAGTACCCGCTGGTAAATATGCCGTGAGTACATCGAATAGAAATTTTGAAGGCCGACAGGGGCCTGGCGCAAGAACCATGCTTGCCAGCCCACTGGTTGCAGCAGCCGCTGCTGTCACCGGAGTAGTTACAGATCCTAGAACTTTAATTTAAAACAATGGCTTACGACAAATTCACTATATTAAAAAGTACCGCGGTGCCTCTTCCTATCGAGAATGTGGATACCGACCAAATCATACCAGCGCGCTTCTTAAAAGCAACGGAACGTGTTGGATTCGGAGATAATTTATTTCGTGACTGGAGATATAATAGCGACAATACTCCAAAAGCTGATTTTGTGTTAAACAACCCGATATATAACGGAAAAATCTTAGTTGGTGGCAAAAACTTCGGATCGGGTTCATCACGTGAACATGCTGCTTGGGCCGTTTATGATTATGGATTTCGTTGTGTTGTATCCAGCTTCTTTGCCGATATCTTTAAAAATAACTGCTTGAATATTGGTGTACTGCCCGTGCAAGTTAGCCCCGAATTTCTTGAAAAAATTTTTAGTGCTGTTTTTACTGATCCTCAAACTGAGCTAGAAGTCAATCTCCCCGCACAAACCATTACACTTTTGTCGACCGGTGAGCAGGAAAGTTTTGATATAAGCCCGTACAAAAAAGACAATCTTTCGAACGGCTTTGACGATATCGATTATTTACGGAACATAGAAAGTGAGATTAAGGATTTTGCTTCGACATTACCTTTTTAAAGTTTCCAGTTATGGGTTGTGGGTTGTAAGTACCGGTATAATTTTCTAGGCACATACAACTCACAGCCTCCTTAGTTTTGATTTTTGACCATCCTTATGGAAGGCAAGCATAAGCTCACCCGAATACTCGAGTTCGGTTTTTACTTTTGAACTTTTAATTTTTACTTAGACATAAATGAAAAAGAAAATAGAAATAATGGACACCACCCTTCGAGACGGAGAGCAAACTTCTGGGGTGTCATTTTCTATTTCAGAAAAACTAACTATCACGCAGTTACTTCTTGAAGAACTACTGGTAGACAGGGTAGAGATTGCATCCGCCCGTGTATCTGAGGGAGAATTCAACGCTGTTAAAGCGATTACCAACTGGGCAAATGAGAACGGATACATTCATGCTATTGAAGTGCTCGCATTTGTGGATAACGGTGTTTCCATCGAATGGATGTTAAATGCGGGTGTTAAGGTACAGAACCTGTTAACCAAAGGCTCTTTAAATCACCTTACACATCAACTCAAAAAGAAACCAGAACAACATTTCGCCGAAATAGCAAGCATCATTGCCGCTGCCCAGAAAGCAGGTATTGAAACAAACGTGTACCTGGAGGACTGGAGCAACGGTATGAAAAATTCCCCTGAGTATGTATGGGAATACCTGGCGTTTTTATCCAGCCAGCCTATAAAACGAATTTTGCTTCCGGATACCTTGGGTATCTTAACCCCTGCAGAAACATTTCAATACATTTCAGCGCTTAAATTGAAGTATCCACAACAACATTTCGATTTCCATGCACATAATGACTATGATTTAGGGACAGCGAACGTGCTAGAAGCGGTTAAAGCAGGCATAAATGGATTACATCTGACCGTCAACGGGATGGGCGAACGAGCAGGTAATGCCCCTATGGCTAGTGCAGTTGCGGTGATAAACGACTTCTTACCTGATTCGACAATTTCTATTAAAGAATCTTCTATTTACAAGGTCAGCAAACTTGTAGAGACATTTTCAGGAATCAGAGTTCCTGCTAATAAGCCTATCGTAGGCGAAAATGTATTCACACAAACAGCGGGTATACACGCCGATGGCGACAACAAAAATAACCTATACTTTAACGACCTACTACCGGAGCGTTTTGGAAGGAAGCGTACCTATGCGCTTGGAAAAACGTCTGGCAAAGCAAATATTGAAAAAAATCTGCAAGAATTAGGCTTAAAACTAAATAACGAAGATCTGAAAAAAGTTACCCAACGGGTGATTGAATTGGGTGATAAAAAGGAAACGGTAACCAAAGATGATCTGCCCTATATCATTTCTGATGTGCTCGACAGCAGCCTATATGAAGAGAAGGTGCGGGTGGAATCTTACGTTTTAACACACGCAAAAGGTTTACGTCCCTCCGCTACCATTGCGGTATATATAGACGGAAAAATAATAGAGGAACATGCGCAGGGCGACGGGCAGTTTGATGCATTCATGAAAGCACTGTCTAAGGTATATCACAAAAAAAATCTACCGCTCCCAAAACTAGTCGATTATACCGTCCGTATAGCCCCCGGAAGCAGCTCAGACGCTTTGTGTGAAACCGTTATTACTTGGGAAACCGGAAGCAGAACATTCACCACTCGTGGTTTAGATTCTGATCAAACCGTTTGTGCCATCAAAGCCACGCAAAAGATGTTAAATATTATTTAATAAAGTTGCCCACACAACTAACAACCGGCAACTCACAACTAATTGAATTTTTACTTTTTAATTTTGATTAACAATATGAAATTAAATATCGCTCTTTTACCAGGAGACGGAATTGGACCTGAAGTCATAGATCAGGCTGTAAAAGTTGTAAATGCCGTAGCAGAGAAGTTTAATCACGAAATCAACTGGACATCAGCTTTAACTGGAGCTGCGGCTATCGATGCAGTTGGAGAACCTTATCCCGATGAGACCCACGAGGTATGTATGGCAGCAGATGCTGTACTATTTGGTGCGATAGGGCATCCACGTTTTGATAACGACCCCAAGGCTACCGTGCGCCCAGAACAGGGTCTATTAAAAATGAGGAAGAAATTAGGGTTATTTGCCAACGTACGCCCAACATTTACTTTTCCCTCGCTAATCGACAATTCCCCATTAAAAAGAGAACGCATTGAAGGCACAGATTTAATCATCTTACGCGAACTAACAGGTGGCATCTATTTTGGAGAAAGGGGACGCAAGGACAATGGCAACACTGCTTTTGACACCTGTACATATACCCGAGACGAGATCAAACGTCTAGCAAAGCTAGGTTTTGAAATGGCTATGGGCAGAAGTAAAAAACTTTGTTGTGTAGATAAAGCTAATGTCTTGGAAAGTTCCCGCTTATGGAGAGAAACGGTACAAGATATGGAAAAAGATTTTCCAGAAGTAGAAGTGAGCTACGAATTTGTAGACGCGGTTGCTATGCGTCTAGTGCAATGGCCTAGCTCCTATGATGTTATTATTACGGAAAATCTATTTGGTGATATCCTGACGGACGAAGCCTCTGTCATTTCAGGCTCTATGGGATTAATGCCGTCCGCTTCTATTGGCATTCACACTTCTTTGTTTGAACCTATTCACGGTTCTTATCCACAGGCGGCCGGCAAAGATATTGCTAATCCCCTGGCCACAGTATTATCTGCAGCTATGATGTTTGAAGACGCTTTCGGACTGAAAGAAGAGGCTACCGTTATCAGAACAGTGGTTAATAAATCACTAACAGAAGGTATTGTTACGGAAGATATAGCTGGCAAAAGCGGCAAAGCTTATAAAACCAGTGAAGTTGGAAACTGGTTAGCGGCGAACATATAATCATCATCACCACGAAGATAGCCCTGAAAAACGTTATCTTCGTGGTGAAAGAATAAAGGCGAAAATGAATCCTCAGTTGAATTATCAGCGTGCTGCTGAACGGCTAAAACATATAGTTAACCGCACTCCATTAACTTATCACCCTAGACTATCCGAAAAATACGATTGCCAAGTTTATCTCAAACGAGAAGATCTACAACTCGTACGTTCTTATAAGCTACGGGGAGCCTATAACATGGTTAGTTCCTTATCTGAGGAGCAGTTAAAACGGGGAGTAGTTTGCGCAAGCGCTGGAAATCATGCCCAAGGTTTTGCCTATTCCTGTAATAAGCTGGGAGTACAAGGTGTTATATTTATGCCTGAAATTACGCCCAGACAAAAGATTACCCAAACGGAGATGTTCGGAAATGGACAAATAGAAATTATCCTTACCGGCGACACTTTTGATGATTGCTTGCAAGAAGCACTCGCTTATACCGCAGCTAATAATATGACGTTCATTCCACCTTTTGACGATTATCGCATCATTGAAGGACAGGCTACTGTAGGCGTTGAAATTATCGAAGACCAACCGGAAATTGACCTCGCAATCATTCCCATCGGAGGCGGAGGAATCGCAGCTGGTGTGGGAAACTATTTAAAAAGTGTAAATCCTGACATCAAGATTATTGGTGTAGAACCAGCGGGTGCGCCGTCAATGACGGAAGCGTTAAAAGCCGGTAAGCCTGTCAGCCTTTCTGAAATAAATCGCTTTGTTGATGGTGCCGCGGTAAAACGGATTGGAGAACTGACTTTTGAGCTCTGTAAAGGAATACTTGAAAAGGTGTTACTAGTTCCCGAAGGCAAGGTCTGCACAACCATTCTCAAGTTATATAATGAAGATGCTATCGTAGTGGAACCCGCAGGAGCCTTATCGGTTGCAGCCTTGGATTTTTGCAAAGAGGAAATCAAAGGCAAAAAAGTAGTATGCATTGTCAGCGGAGGTAATAATGATATCGATCGTATGGCAGAAATTAAAGAGATGTCATTGCTGTATGAAGGATTGAAACATTACTTTATAGTACGCTTTCCTCAACGCCCTGGTGCTTTAAAATTATTTGTCAATGAAGTGCTAGGCCCACAAGACGATATTACTCGTTTCGAATTTATCAAAAAAACAGAACGTGAAAGAGGTCCTGCCTTAGTGGGAATAGAATTACATGATGCCAAAGATTATGATGCACTATTGGAACGTATGCGTCAACATCGTTTCGACGTGAAAGAAGTAAATAGTGATCAAACCCTATTTGAGTATCTTATATAAAAATTAGCTAATTATCACATTGGCTAATTAGCTAATCGAATAGTCGACTCCTACTTCCCCATTGCATATTTTATTCCACCTAACAGGTGTAACCTAAATGCTTCGTCATCATAACTTTCTTTTGTATGACCTAAGCCCGTATAAAAAGCCCTTCCGCCATCATAGTTATGATACCAAGCAATAGGATGGTTTGCACCATTCTTACCCCCTTCATAACTATTTTCATCCAGCTTCATCAAAACTTTTGTTTCAGCATTTATGTCCTTATAGTTATACCATTCATCCCATCTCGTCCATTTACTTGGTAGGTGCTGGGTAGATGGATGATTTTTGTCCACCACATCTATGGTTGCATTCTGCTGCTTCGGATGACTTAAAAACCAAGCTCCTACCAACTTATTGTACCAAGGCCAGTCATATTCAGTATCTGCGGCGGCATGCACACCTACAAAACCACCTCCATTTTCGATATATTGTTCAAATGCCTTTTGTTGATCATCGTTCAGAATATCACCTGTCGTACTCAAAAATATAATCGCTTTAAATCTCTTTAGATTACTCGCAGTAAACAAAGTCGAATCTTCAGTATGTTCTACATTAAAGCCGTTATTTTTGCCTAATTCCTCAATAGTAGCAGTCCCTTTTTCAATAGAGTCGTGCCTAAAACCAGCTGTTTTTGAAAAAACTAAGACAGTGGGGTTTTCCTTGCTTTCCACAGCATCGTTAATCCCAGATTTGCAAAATGACAATAATATTCCTGCCATTAACACAAGAAACAATGTAAATACGTAATTAGAGGTTTTCATAAAGGGTTTTTAATTGAGTGAGCAATAATAATCAAGACTTTCCTTAATATTTTCTTGGCTAACATAGATATCAAACTCGCATACGCCTATTTGCTTTAATAGCGCAAAGCCGATATTTCCGCTGGAATTTTTTTTATCATTGAGCATGTAAGTAAATAGATCTTCATGTATACTTTCTCCGAAAGAATATATCGGAAATACACCTTTAACATAGTCGGTAATTTCATTTAACGCGTCCAAGGATAAGCCATTTATTCGATGCGATAGATAAGCCTCGCATATCATCCCGGCTCCAATGGCTTCGCCATGCAACAACGGGAAGGAATCATTAGCCAGCGAATAGCTTTCAATAGCATGACCGATAGTATGTCCAAAGTTCAAAATTTTGCGGAGACCTTTTTCTGTTGGATCTTTAGTAACCACATCATTTTTTATTTCCACGGACCGGTAGACTAGTTGATCATTTATTTCTTTTGGATGAATTGCTTTAAGCTGCTTGAAATAGTCGCTATCGTAAATAAGTCCATGCTTTATCATCTCTGCAAAGCCGGAGGTCATTTGTCGGTCATCCAATGTCGACAGGAACGAACTATTAATAAAAACCGCTTTTGGCTGTGCAAACGTACCGATGATATTTTTTACGCCATCCATATCTATCCCTGTCTTACCACCCACTGAAGCATCAACTTGAGATAATAAAGTAGTTGGAATTTGCACAAAATCGATTCCCCGTTTAAAGGTTGAAGCAGCGAAACCGCCAATATCTGTGATAACGCCACCGCCCAAGTTGATCATCAGACTCTTTCTATCTGCCCCAAAATCAAGTAACATCTTCCAGATGCCGATGCAAAAGTCTATGTTTTTATTTTCTTCACCTGGGTCTATTTCTATTAAATCGTACTCCGTTAATTTTGGCAAGTAACGTTTAAATAAGGGCAGGCAATATTCGCTCGTATTTCGATCGGTAAGTACGAATATCTTAGAATAAGAATTATTATTCAAAAAATCGTCCAGTGCCTCTAGTTCTTTATCAAAAAATACAGCATAATTATCGCTTTTTATCTCACTTATCATATTATTATTTTTGTTAGTTGTTTCGTTGTGCCATGAATTTACTACATCCACCTTACATACACTTAATTTAACGCACAACCGATCAACTTTTTATTTAACCACCAGCCCCAAGCAGACCGAATATCCACTTTAATAGTAGCTCGTTTTGAATTTTATGAAATTTACACTATTCAACCACAATTTTGTATTCTAAAAATGCTATTACGTCTCCTTTTCTCACTTTATATCTTTTTCTTAATTCGACTTCTCCATTACATGTTACGAGCCCCTCACTTACCACTGCTTGCGCCTCTCCACCATTTTCAACCACGTTTACTGCTTTTAATAATTGGATGAGATGAATATATTCGCTGTCGAGCTTGAAATTTATCATAGCCCAAACCTACAAAAATTCTTACATCAGCACGAATTAAAATAACATTTTCCACTATTAAAACATTGCTTTTTTATCTAAGTTTGCTTCATGATTTCATCATCTAAAGAACCACAATTCTCTATAGGAGAAAAACTCACTTTTGACAACACTGAGATAGCTTTTAAAAGCAAAAGCAATGCAGAATTGAACCGTGCCTATTGGCTTTTTAAAATTATTTCCAGCAATTTTTTAACGAAAGTTGGCCCACCAATAACAAATTTCGCACTTAACGTTGGCTTACCTATTACCGGTATTATAAGAAAAACTATTTTTGAACATTTTTGTGGAGGGGAAACTATTGATGGTTGTGAAAAAGCAATCCAACAATTAGCTCATCAGCACGTAGGTACCATCTTAGATTATTCAGTAGAAGGCGAAGAGACAGAAGATGCTTTTAATCATGTATTAGCTGAAACACTAAGAACCATCGAAAGGGCGAAGAAAGATAATAATATTCCTTTCTCTGTTTTTAAGATAACCGGGCTGGGACGATTTGATTTATTGGCAAAAGTCAATGCAAAAACAGCATTAACGGTAGCAGAAAAAGAAGAATTTACGCGCATCAAAAACCGCGTTGATAAGATATGTAATATAGCATATGATGCTAATGTTGCTGTGCTAATTGATGCAGAACATTCTTGGATACAAGATGTAATAGACGACATGGCTCGTAACATGATGCGAAAATATAACGCTGAAAAAGCGATCGTTTACAACACTTATCAGTTATATCGGCACGATGTACTCGCTGCATTAAAAGCCGACTTCTATTTAGCTCAGACAGACGGATTTCATGTGGGCGCTAAATTAGTTCGGGGTGCTTATATGGAAATTGAGAGAGCACGGGCTGAAAAAGAAGGATATCCATCTCCCATTCAACCAAATAAGGAATCTTCCGATCAGGATTATGATGCAGCCATTAATTTTTGTTTAGAGAACCTTGACAGAATAGGATTTATGGCAGGCACCCACAATGAAAACAGTAGTCGCTTACTTGCCGAAGCTTTAGATAAAAAGGGTATTGCTCGAAATGATAAAAGAATATATTTTGCTCAATTATTGGGAATGAGCGATAACCTTACCTTTAATTTATCAGCTGCGGGCTATAATGTAGCGAAGTACATGCCCTATGGCCCCGTTAAAGCTGTTATGCCGTATCTCTTTAGAAGGGCTCAAGAAAACACCTCGGTTGCTGGACAAACGGGACGTGAATTAAGCCTGATTATAAAAGAAAAAAACCGTCGTAAAAAACATTAGCAGGAGACAAAAGGCGATTGGAACAAGACAATATCAAGAATATAAAAATAAATGGTTGGCACATTTGAAGATCAAATACATCGTTCCTTTGCCAACCATTTTTTTAATAATTATAGTGTTATGGCCTTCTAGCAAGTAGCCATATGCTTAAACAAGCAGCCCTCTTCTTTCTAATAGTTTCTCCAGCGTATCAGGAGCAGTTAGTAATTCTGTTTGAATACCCAACGCTCGTGCAGTTACTAAATGTTGGGGACTATCGTCAATAAATAAGGTTTTTTCCGGCACCAGCTGATGTTCATGGATCATGAACTCAAAAATGTCCGAATTGGGTTTTCGCATCCCTAATAAATGCGAATAATAATCTTTAATAAAAAATCCACTATTATCTTCTAAGCCATATTCATTTCTTAAGTAATTTTGAATGGAAGCATAGTGAATTTCGTTATTATTACTTAGTAAAAAAGTATTGTATCGTTCTTTAAGTCTCATTAATAGTTCATGTCGGCCTTTAGGGACACCAATTAAAAGCGCATTCCATGCACCATCAATTTGTTCGTCTTTTAACAACTGTTGACCTGTAATCTCTCTAATTCCATCTCTAAACTGCTGCGCCGAAATTTTCCCTGTATCGAAGTCATCAAATAATACACTTTGACCTGCATGACCAAACATTTTTTCTACATCATTGACGCCCAGCTCCATAAAAGCATTTTGCGCGCGTTGAAAGTCGATCATAAAGATCACATTGCCATAATCGAAGATAATATTTTCAATATTTTGCATAATTAATTTTAAAATGTGCTTACAAATATGTAAAATTGCACTCGCAAATCAGCAATGGTTGCCGCGCCTATAGCTCAGTTGGTTAGAGTAGAAGACTCATAATCTTTTGGGTTAAGGCAGTGAAAAAGAGGTTTTTAACGATGAAACTATCCCTCACAAGAAGGAAAAATTTCAGAAGTTTTAAAACTCGAAAATTTTGAGCATATTTGTCAAGTTTTGACAAACAAAATAACATAAGCGCCTATAGCTCAGTTGGTTAGAGTAGGAGACTCATAATCTCTTGGTCACAGGTTCGAGTCCTGTTGGGCGCACAAAACACCATCTCTTAAGAAATT
>DATMSZ010000424.1:0-12097 GCA_035565175.1 Pseudosphingobacterium sp. | reverse complement strand
ATTTGCTTAGATACATAGACTTCTCTGCGTAAAGATGTCTGAAATAAGGATCATCAAGATCTTTAATAAAACGTATTGCTTCACCCGTTGAACGCATTTCTGGACCTAATTGCTTATCAACGTCGGGAAATTTGTCGAATGAGAATACAGGCTCTTTAATGGCGTATCCATTTAGTTTCCGCTCTATTTTAAAGTCTTTGAGTTTGTTTTTTTCTAACATTACCTTTGTTGCAATGTTAATATAAGGAACATCGTAAGCCTTGGCAATAAAAGGCACCGTACGGGACGCTCTCGGATTTGCTTCTATCACGTAGACTTTTTCGTCTTTAATTGCAAACTGGATATTTAACAGGCCTAGTACATTCAATGCTTTTGCAATTTTGATGGAATACTCTTCCATTTTCTCTTGTACAGCTTTTGACAGACTAAAAGGGGGCAATACAGCGCTGGAATCTCCGGAATGGATACCGGCAGGTTCGATATGTTCCATCATCCCGATGATATGAACATCCTCTCCATCACTAATTGAATCAGACTCTGCTTCTTCAGCACGATCTAAAAAGTGATCAATCAAAACCCTGTTACCCGGCATGTTTTTCATGATTTTGATTACCGCTTTTTCTAATTCTTCATCATTGATTACGATACTCATGCCTTGCCCTCCCAACACATAACTAGGACGAACCAATACTGGATAACTTACTTCGTTAGCAACTTTAATTGCTTCTTCTGCATTTTCTGCTACTCCATATTTTGGATAAGGAATCTCCAGTTCTTTCAAAAGGTCAGAGAATCGTCCGCGATCTTCCGCAAGATCCATATTCTCAAAGGAAGTTCCAATGATTTTGATACCGGTTTCCTTCAGTTTTTCTGCCATTTTTAAGGCAGTTTGACCTCCTAGTTGAACGATTACACCTTCTGGTTTTTCAAGTGCTATAATCTCTCGTACATGTTCCCAGAAGACAGGTTCAAAATAAAGCTTGTCGGCCATGTTAAAGTCTGTAGATACAGTTTCTGGATTACAGTTTATCATGATGGCTTCATATCCCGCTTCTTTAGCGGCAAGTAAACCATGCACACAAGAGTAGTCAAATTCGATACCTTGACCTATGCGATTGGGACCAGAACCCAACACAATAATTTTCTTCTTATCACTTGGAAGAGATTCATTTTCTTCCTCAAAGGTAGAATAGTAATAAGGGGTTTTCGCTTGGAATTCGGCAGCACAGGTGTCTACCATTTTGTAAACACGTTTTATGCCTAATTCATTTCTGCGGTTGTATACATCATCCTCCGTTACGTTGCCCAATAACCATGCAATTTGTCCGTCGGAGTATCCTTTCTGTTTTAAGGTTATAAAAAAGTCTTTAGGTATCTTGTTGAGTGAGTAGCGTTTAAGTTCGGTTTCTAACTCTACTAACTCCTGGATCTGTACAAGGAACCATTTATCTATTAAAGTAGCTTTTCTAATGGATTCTAGCGGCACGCCCATTTCAAATGCATCTTTTATATGGAATAATCTTCCGCTACTTGGATGCTCTAAGCTGTGCATAATTTCTTCTAGGTTCCGTAACTGTTTGCCGTCGGCTCCTAAACCTAATCGGTTCGTCTCCAAGCTCTGACACGCTTTCTGAAGGGCTTCAATGAATGTACGGCCAATGGCCATTACTTCACCCACAGATTTCATTTGTAAGCCTAATTCTCTATTCGCACCTTTAAATTTGGCAAAATTCCAGCGGGGCGATTTAACGATTACATAGTCGAGCGTAGGCTCGAAATAAGCAGAGGTTGTTTTGGTGATCTGGTTTTCCAGTTCATCGAGGTTGTATCCGATAGCAAGTTTAGCTGCAATTTTAGCAATCGGGTAACCGGTTGCTTTTGAAGCCAAGGCAGAAGAACGGGAAACTCTAGGGTTTATCTCGATTGCGATGATTTCTTCATTTTCAGGGTTTACAGAAAACTGTACATTACAACCCCCTGCAAAATTTCCGATAGCACGCATCATCATGATTGCTTGATTGCGCATATCCTGATAACAAGTATCACTCAAAGTCATTGCCGGCGCAACAGTGATGGAGTCGCCTGTGTGGATACCCATTGGGTCGAAATTTTCAATCGAGCAAATGATGATAACATTGTCGTTATTATCACGAAGTAATTCAAGCTCGTATTCTTTCCATCCTAAAACAGCTTGCTCAACCAATACTTCATGTGTGGGAGACGCTTGCAAGCCTCTGCTAAGAGCAGCTTCAAACTCTTCTTTTTTGTGAACGAAACCGCCGCCTGTTCCTCCAAGCGTATAACTTGGACGTATTACTAAAGGAAAGCCGATTTCTTGTGCCGCTTCTTTGCCTTCTAAGAAAGAATTGGCAATTTGTGATTTTGCAACGCCTACGCCTATATCAATCATGAGCTGGCGAAATGCTTCTCTATTTTCCGTTTTTTCGATAGCTGCTACATCTACTCCGATCACTTTAACGCCATATTTCTCCCAGATACCTCTATTGGAGGCTTCTATGCAGAGATTTAGCGCGGTTTGACCGCCCATTGTTGGAAGAACAGCATCAATTTTGCGTTCTTGCAATATCTGTTCAATACTTTCAACGGTAAGAGGTAGGAGGTAAACATTATCTGCAATGACCTTGTCGGTCATAATGGTCGCAGGATTTGAATTGATAATAGAAACTTCAATACCTTCTTCTTTTAGAGAAAGAGCTGCTTGAGAACCCGAATAGTCAAATTCACAGGCCTGTCCGATGATAATGGGGCCCGAACCGATAATCAGCACCGAGCGAATGGAGGTGTTTTTTGGCATTTTATATGTTCAAAAAGTATAATTTCAAAAAAGAACGTTGCAAGAAAACAGTTGGAAAAGATCTGTTATAGTGAAGAGAATTTCCGACTGCTTTGTCGGAGTGCAAAGATAGGATTTTTTTGATAAAAAAATTGAAAAATATGTAAAAAAGGATGTAAGTAGTAAACTTGTGATACTGGCTGATTTTGACTATTTTTGATTAATAAATAACCGTGTTATGGCGAATCTGAGTGTTATCGACAAATTTCAATTGTTGCCCCGTGATTTGCAACAAGAAGCAGAAGATTTTATTGATTTTTTATTGGGAAAAGTTAATGATGTCCCAAATCATGTAAAAGAAGGAATCGAGAAAGGACAAGAAGATGTGAAAAGCGGAAGAATAAAACAACATGAAAAGGTAATATCAAAGTATAGTAAATATCTATGAAGTATGATGTTTATTGGACATCGACTGCTGAAAACACGTTAGATAGTATTCTTGAGATAATAGAATCAAAATGGGGAGAAGCTTCTGCGAAAAAGTTCATAAAAGCAGTAAAGAAAAACATTGATCTAATTAGTGAAAATCCTCATCTGTTTAAAGCTTCGTTTCCAAAAAATGTTAGGAAGTGTGTTATTACGAAGCAGACCGCTGTATTTTATGAAGTTAGCTTGAATAACGATGTATACCTGTTGTATTTTTGGGACAATAGGCAAGATTCTCTAATTAATATTGATTAGCATTGAATCTCATCGATCAAATTGTCTCCCAAATCAGTCACACCGCTCTTCTCGAATGGTTTGCCGTTGTTACTGGTTTCACTTGTATTTATTTAGCGGCCAAACAACATATTTTGAATTGGCCGATCAGTATATTCAGCGTGATAGCCTACGCCGTACTTTTTTATCAAGGGAAACTTTATGGCGAGATGCTGCTACAGGGGTATTTTTTATTCACAGGTATTTATGGGTGGTATTACTGGATTAAGCGTAAACAGGAACATAAGAAGCCGATTGTTCGCTTTACAGGTAACCAAATGTTGTTGGCAGTGGGAGCCATTTTTGTGTGCTCAATATTATTGGGCTTATTTTTACATCACTTTACAGATACAGACGTAGCATATATAGATGGGACATTGGCCTCTGTTAGTTTTGTCGCCCAATTTCTAATGACGAGAAAGGTTTTGCAAAATTGGATTATGTGGGTTATAGTAGATATTCTTTATATTCCGCTATTTATATACAAAGATTATTTCCTGACCGCGATTTTATATGCGGTTTTGGCATTTATAGCCTGGCTAGGTTATATGGATTGGAAGAAAACATGGAAAGCAAATCATTAATTAAAATTGCGGTGGTAGGACCAGAGTCTACAGGAAAATCAAGCGTTTCCGAACAATTGGCGAGAACTTATAACACAGTTTGTGTGCCAGAATACTCGAGAGAGTATTGTCGTAATTTAAACAGGTCGTACACCTTGCAGGATGAATTGAATATCTATTACGGTCAATTAGCGCTCGAAAGAAGTTTAGAACCTTTAGCGGTGAATAATCTTTTAATTTGTGATACAACCTTCTTGACCGTTAAAGTGTGGAGCGATTATTTGTTTGGCAGCACTCCCGATGAGGTTAATAATAGACTAAAAACTCATCCCTACGACTTCTATTTGTTAATGAATATTGACTTGCCCTGGGAAGATGACCCATTAAGAGATTTTCCAGCGCCTTCCCAACGACAATATTTTTTGGAGGTTTGGAAGAAAGAGCTAGAAAATCTGCATGCAGATTACCAATTAATATCGGGACTAGGAGAGGATCGTTTTCTGCATGCAAAGAAAGCAGTGGATAGCTTTATGCTGTAAGCGCTCGCTTGAGGTAAGAATAAGCGGAGAATATAAAGAATATAGGTTTTCATAAAATAGTTTTTGTATTTTTGTTATTATGAGTTATTTAATAGTTCATCCAGACAATCAGGACAAGCTTATCGCTGTAAAGGCGGTGTTGAAGGCTTTAAAGGTGGATTTTGAAGAAAGTAAAACCATCTATAACGCAGATTTTATTGAAAAGATAGCCGAAGGTGAAGAAGATATAGCAGCAGGGCGCACAGTGAAAGTAACACTAAACGACTTATGGAAATAGAATTTACGCAACGTGCGTATAGGGAATTGCAGGAGTGGAAAAAAAGTGGAAACACCAAAGTGATTAAACGTATCACCGAACTCACTGCCTCGATTCTTGAAAATCCTTTTTCTGGCATTGGTAAGCCTGAACCGTTGAAATATGAATACACTGGAAAGTGGTCTAGAAGAATTAATCGAGAACATCGATATGTATATGAAGTTAGGGAAGAAAAGATATACATATTCTCCCTAAAAGGACATTATCAATAATATATACCAAATTAAACTAACCTATTCCATACTTTTTCTTACTACTCTTTACCTTCAACCTTCTTAGGAAACATTAATGAAGCTATAACGCTCACCGCTAAAATACCTATAATGATATAAAGCGAATGCGCAGTAGTGAATCCCCATGCTTCTAACCAATGATGACCTAACATTTTGCCTCCAATAAATACGAGTAGGAATGCTAATCCAACCTTCAAATAATGGAACTTATCTATAACATTCACTAATAGGAAAAACATAGAACGCAGGCCCAGTATAGCGAAGATATTGGAAAAGAAAACAATATAAGGGTCTTTGGTGACTGCGAAAATAGCAGGAATCGAATCGACCGCGAAAATCAGATCAGTAAATTCGATCACCAATAATACCAAGAAGAGAGGGGTGACGAATTTTTTTCCGCTTTCTTTATGAAAGAAATGATTCCCTACAAACTCAGGATACACAGAAAAGTACCTGGAGGCGAAACGCACGACCTTATGGTTTTTAGGATCAATCTCTTCCTCTTCATTTCGGTTAATAAACATCATAATGCCGGTGTACACCAAAAAGACGCCAAAAACATATAATATCCATTCAAATCTACTTATGAGGGTAGCGCCTAAGAAAATAAACAAGAATCTTAATATGATAGCGCCAATAATTCCCCAAACAAGAACGCGGTGGTAAAATTTTGGTGGCACGCCAAAGGAGGTAAATATTAATACCATCACAAATATGTTATCAACAGAAAGGGCATATTCTACTACGTATCCTGTAACGTATTCTAATGCAAGGTTCTTTTTATATATTTCTATACTGGCCGCAAAATCATTCGGAATCAGCTTTATGTTATGCAAATGCCGCTGTGTTACTTCTTGCAAGTGCGCAAAGTCTTGTATGTCATGTAGCTTGTGTCCCCAGAACCTCAATAGGATATAAAAGCCTAGCGCAAATAAAACCCATACGGTACTCATGATAGAAGCCTCTTTAAAAGACACTTCATGATCTTTTTTATTGAAGAGACCGAGGTCTATTGCTAGCATTAAAACGATAAAAAGCAAGAAACCTAAAAAGAATACTAATTCGTTTGTCATATTTACTTATTTCTCTCAGTGGTAAAGCGTACTAATTGTTCGAGTCCAACTCGATATTGACTATCAGGGAATGTTCTTAATATTTCGAAGGCTTCCGTTTGGTAGGCAAGCATTCTTTCCTTGGCGTAATCGAGTCCTCCGCTTGACCGTACGAAATCAATAACTTCCATCACTTTTTTTTGATCTTCGTTGTGATTTTTTACCAAATTGATAATATATCGTTTCTTTTCTCTATTTGTATTGTTTAAAGCATAAATTAGCGGCAATGTTAGCTTTTTCTCTTTAATGTCTATTCCTAAAGGTTTGCCTACATCGTCAAAACCGAAATCAAAAAGATCATCTTTAATTTGAAAAGCAATGCCTACTTTTTCGCCGAAAGCATGCATCTTCTTGATGATCTCATCTGATGCGTTGGAAGAGGCAGCGCCGCAAGCACAACATGATGCTATTAAGGAAGCTGTTTTTTGACGAATTACTTCAAAATATACACTTTCGTTTATATCTAAACGACGGGCTTTTTCCATCTGGAGTAGTTCTCCTTCGCTCATTTCTGTAACAGCTTCATTCAAAATCCTAAGAAACTCAAAATCCTGATTTTTTACGGATAGCGAAAGCCCTTTACTCAACAGGAAATCGCCTACTAAAACTGCTATTTTATTTTTCCATAAAGCATTTACCGAAAAAAAACCTCTACGCTGATAAGAATTATCTACAACGTCGTCGTGAACAAGTGTTGCTGTATGAACAAGCTCCACCAATGCCGCTCCTCTATGTGTGGAGTCATTTATACCTCCACATGCCCCTGCGGCAAAAAAAACAAACATCGGACGCATTTGTTTGCCTTTTCTTTTCACAATATAATGTGTTATTCTGTCGAGTAAAGGAACTGAGCTACGCATAGACTCTTTGAATCTTCTTTCAAAAATATCTAATTCTGCCGCTATAGGTTTCTTAATCTCCTCAAGTTTTAACATGTAAGCATACGATTTAAAATAACCTTAAAAAAAGGCTAGTTTTAGTTTTATGACCTTTTCCGGCTTAAATTCTCGACTCCTAAAGGCGTCACAAACATACTGAAAAAACCTTATAATATAATTGGTAGGCAGTTAGTTTTCAGCTGCACTTTGTTGTTTTCTCCAGATTTTTGCGTTCGGCTCTAGCTGTTTATAGCGCGTAGCTAAAGAAGAGAACAGGATCGTTTCTTTGGTGCCCAGCGCCAGATATCCTAGGCGTACTAAGCTGTTGTCAAACAAGTTAAAAACACGAGCCTGTAGATTACTGTTGAAATATATGAGGACATTGCGGCAGGTGATTAATTGGAATTCATTAAAAGAGCTATCTGATACGAGGTTATGTTGACTAAAAATGATGTGTTCAATAAGCTCTCTATTGATTTTTGCATGGTGATAATTCGCCGTATAATACGATGAAAAATCATGTTTTCCGCCTGCTTGAATGTAATTTTCAGAGTAAAGTTTCATGGTCTTCAATGAAAGAATACCGCTGCGCGCCTGCTCTAATACCGCTGGATTCAGGTCAGTAGCATAGATTAAGGTTTTATGTAACAGATTGGCCTCCTTCAATAATATGGCAACAGAATAGGCCTCTTCACCCGTAGAGCAGCCTGCTACCCATATACGAATAAAGGGATACGTTCCAAGGGTTGGAATAATGTGGGTTCTTAGCTGTGTGTAAAAGTCAGCATCCCTAAACATCTCCGTCACATTGACGGTGATACCTTCTATAAAATCTTTAAGATAATATAGATCTGACTTTAATTTATAACGCATTTCCGCAAAGCTTGGAAATTTGTCTTTTGTATATAAGCGGTTTACCTGTCGTTTTAAGGAAGCCCTACTATAGTTTCTGAAATCATAGCCATGTATTTCAAGGAGATCGTTAATTAAAATTTCCAGATCATTGTCATGAATTGGAGGGGTTTGCCACATTTTTTTATTTTATGTATTTTTTAATGACCCTTGTTAATATATCAATATCGATAGGCTTTGAAACATAATCGTTTATTCCAGCAGCCAAACATTTTTCCTTATCGTGAGCCATCGCTTGGGCTGTTACAGCGATAATGGGAATGTTGCCTATGTTTTTATTACCTCTAATAAGGGCTGTAGCCTCATAGCCATCAATTTCAGGCATCATCATATCCATTAATATGATGCTAATCGAATCATCGTCAAAGAGTTTATGCAGGCCTTCTTTCGCAGTAGCGGCTTTTACCGTTTGATATCCTCTTGATTTTAGAACCGCACAAAGGGCTAAAATGTTTAAGGGTTCATCGTCTATTATTAATATTTTATGTGGATTACTATTTACTGATAGAGCCATACTCTTAATAAAGAAATTAGTTGATCAATATCTACTGGTTTGGAGATATAATCTGAGGCTCCTGCCGCAATACATTTCTCCCGATCGCCCATCATAGCCTTTGCCGTTACCGCAAGAATGGGAAGTGTTTTAAATCTTTTATCTTGTCTGATCAGCCGTGTAGTTTCGTAGCCATCCATTTCGGGCATCATCATATCCATGAGAACGACATCTACCTTGCCTGCATTATTGTGCAAGAGATTGAAAGCTTCTTTTCCATCATCAGCAGAAAGTACGTTTATTTGGTAACGTTCTAAGGCTTTTGTAAGTGAAAAGATATTCCGTATATCGTCGTCAGCTATCAATACGGTTTTACCGCTCAACACCTCGTGTAGATTTGTATTAAGCTTAGTTCTTTCTTTTTTGCTACCTGTTTCTTTTGATTCCTCTACAATATGTAAGAATAAACCCACTTCATCCATGATACGCTCATAAGAATGGGCAGTTTTTACCACAATAGAATCTGCGTATTGTTTTATTTTTACCTCTTCTGCGGGAGAAAGGTCTTTTCCGGTAAAGATAATTACGGGAAGATTTTCCATACCTGCATCTGCTTTAATGGTTTCCAGTGCTTTATAAGCGGCAGCATCCGGCACTCCCATGTCAAGTATCACGCAGTCTGCTTCCTGGCTTTTCAATTTATTAACGGCCGACTGTATGTCTTTGCTGATTTCAGTTTTTACATCGAAGCTTTCAAGATAGTGCCCCAATGCTTGTGCATGTTTTAAGTTGTCTTCAATTATCAATACCCTTCTCGGACCAACCGAAAGGGCTTTTTCAACCCGTTTGAATATGGCGCCAATTTCCTCAAAGGCCATCGGTTTTCGTATAAAATCTATTGCCCCCTTGGTAATACTCTCTTTTTTTACTTCATGGGATGACATGATATGAACAGGAATGTGCCGGGTTACCGGATTGTTTTTTAGTTCCTCCATCACCTGCCACCCATTTTTTATGGGTAATTCAATATCTAATAATATGGCATTTGGTAAATATTTTTCTGCTAATTTAATTCCTTCATCACCGCGTACGGTAGTAATAACTTTGTAATCGTTTTTATGAGAAAAATCAACAAGCGCTCTGGCAAAATTGGTATCATCCTCGATGATCAGCAATAATCTATCTCCTTCTTTTATCTTTTCTCTATCGTCATCCAGCTCATTTGGAATAACGGAACTAATAAAAGGCGTCCTTTCTTTAATTTTAGGTTGTTCAAGGTTTTTCTCATTGATCGTTGGTTCCAATTCTTTTATGGATTCTTCCCCCTCCCGTAAAGCCTCTTCCGGCAGTGTGACAATGAACTCACTCCCTTTAGTGACTTCACTATTGATATAAAGGGAACCTCCTAAGAGTTTAGCCAGCTCTTTGCTAATGGATAACCCAAGTCCGGTACCTCCAAATTTACGTCTGGTAGATCCGTCAGCTTGCTGAAAGGCCTCAAAAACAAGTTGTTGCTTGTCAATCGGTATTCCAATACCAGTATCACGAACAGCAAAATCAATAAAATGTTCTTTTCCCTTATGTTTACGAATAGACAAGGTTACCGATCCTTTTGAGGTAAATTTCAGCGCGTTTGAAACTAAGTTTCTTAAAATTTGCTGAAGTCGTAAATGGTCAGTATTAATATAAAGAGGTAAATCCGGTTCTTTATCTATAATTAAGTTTAACCCTTTCTCATTGGCCATTGGCCCAAATAGTGATTGGATGTCATTTGACACCTCATCCAATGTAACCCTGTCAAAAGTCAGCGTCATTTTACCTGCTTCTATTTTAGAAAGATCTAAAATTTCATCTATCAAGGTTAATAAGCCGTTGCCAGATGTTTGTATTACTTTGGCATATTCAATTTGATCTTCCAGCAAATTGCCTTCGTTATTTTCACTCAACAACCGCGATAATAGGAGAATTGAATTAAGCGGTGTTCGTAATTCGTGCGACATATTGGCCAAGAACTCAGATTTATACTTGGTGCTAATGGCGAGATCTTCTGCCTTTTTCTGTATTTCAAGGTTACGTTCTAAAATTACCTGATTTTTATCCTCCAATGCTTGCGATCTAATCTCAAGCTCTTGATTTGCCTCCAGTAATTCTTCTTGTTGTACGCGCAGTTCTTCCTCAGAAGCTTGCAGCTTATTGGCTTGTGCCTCTAGTTCTACATTAAGGTTCTCTAATTCGCTTTGCTGAACCTGCAATTCTTCAGTTTGTGCCTGTGTTTCTTCGAGTAACTCTTTTAACCTGATTCTGCTCTTCACTGCATGTATTGATGCTGCGATGTTTTTCGAGATGCTATTTGCTAGCGTAAGCGTCGCATCGGGCAGGTCATTAATGGAGGCTATTTCAATTACTCCTTCTACTTCATTTTCATGCATCAGGGGTATAACCAAAATCCATGATGGTTTAGCGTTTCCTAAGCTGGTGCCAATTTTGAGATAATCGTCTGATAGATTAGATAATACAATTACCTTTCCCTCTATCGCTGCTTTTCCTAAAATTGTTTCTCCAAAATTTATTCTTTTCGGAAGCTGGGAAACGGCTGTAATACCTGTGCTGCTTATTAATTCTAGGGACTTATCTCTTCCGTTCAGGTAGAAAGTACCTATTGCTGCGCCTAAATAATCAACCAAAGTTTTTAGTATCTCTAAACTAAAGTCTTGGAGCTCTCTTCTTCCGATGAGCAGGTTATTTATGAGGTTTTCGCCCGTCTGAATCCAGATTTCCTGTTTGTCTTTATTTGAGTGCAACTCCAATGCATTCTTCATGTTAAGTAACGCATTTCCTAATGCATCATGAGCGCCTTTGGGATTTATTTGTACATCGTAATTTTCTTTGCCGATTTCATTTGCCACCCGCGCTATCTCTTGATTACTTTGGTCTATACGACGGATAGAGCGGGCCACAACGCCGAGATCGTCCTTGGCAAACGCTGGAAGGGATATATCTGTATATCCCATGGCGATCTTCGTCGCAGCCTCTTGTAGCTCATAAAGATGGTTGGCAATGTTCTTTATTACTAAATATACCAATAAGAGTACAAGTAAGATAGCGGCGATGAGAACTCCCCTTGTGAAGCTCCGATCATATAATTCATGATCATAAGATGCATTTGCTGTTCTGCTTATATCTTGGATCGTATTAGAGAGACGGGCTTTTAAAAAATCAATTGCGGAAGCAGAAACATTCCACCATTCTTCTGCATTGAATTTTGGCGGAAGTTTTTTGGTGTCGTAAATGCCTTTTATGAACGTTAATGTATTATTAACAGCGTGATTGTTTTCTAATTTTTCGAAATTGTTTTCCTTATACTGTTTGTCTAAGCTTTGCAGTTCTTTGAGGTATGATTGCAATAACTCATAACTCATATTGAATTTTGCAAAGTTAATTGTGTCGAGATTATCATCAGCCAACGTAAAATATAGGTTTAAGCGAAGGATTGCTAAG
>DATMSZ010000423.1:0-6522 GCA_035565175.1 Pseudosphingobacterium sp. | reverse complement strand
TAAATAATATATTTTTTACAATAGTAACTTGTTTCATACGATTGCTTAGGTACAATTTGATTACTAAAATAATGTTTAGGAACTATTTACGCAAACCGTTTTGGGTTGAGCATAACTTTAGTCTTTAACAGGTTTAAGCTGTTCATTTATTCGGTCCATTTCTTCATCATCCTGAAGTGGATTTGATAAAGGTAAAATACTTTGTAAACTATCTGTTTTTGTGCTATCTGGAATGACTATTCGAGGGCTAGGGCATTTATATTCCCTGCTTATGGGTACCGTTGGCTCGGGTAGGGGGGCATATGTATAGCCACTATTAGGATCATGGTAAAGCTTTTCCATAAATTTAGCAAAAATTGGAAGAGCAGTGCGCGAACCTTCCCCTGTCGCTGAATTTTTGAAATGTATACTTCTTTCATCGTTTCCAACCCATACGCCCGTTACTAAGTTGTTTGTAATACCCATGTACCAGCCGTCAACATAGTCGGAAGATGTGCCGGTCTTGCCACCAATTTGATTCCCTTTTTTCCATAAATCCCATTCCCACAATGCCTGCGAAGTGCCTCCAGGTTCTTCCATAGTTCCTCTGAGCATATAAGTCATTAACCAAGCAATCTCTTCACTTAATACGCGAGTAGGCTTTGTATTATATTCAATCAGCAATTTACCATCTTGATCAGTGATTTTTTTAACTAAAATAGGAGTGGCATGATTTCCTTTATTTAGAAAAGTTGAATAGGCGCTTACCATTTCGAATACAGTTACATCATTTGAGCCTAAGCTTACCGAAGGAACAGATTCGAGGTGGCTGGTAATACCACATTTATGTGCCGTTTTAACTACATTGTCCCACCCAACTTTTTCAGTAATTTGTGCGGTGACCGAATTGATAGATCGTCCCATGGCCCATCTTAAAGACATATTCATACCTGTAAATTTCCAATCAGCATTTTTTGGCTCCCAAGTTTTTTCTTGGCCTTTTTCTACATAATTAATCGTAACAGCTTTGTCAACAAATTTGTCGCAAGGTGACATTCCTTGCTCCAAGGCAGTAAGATAAGCAAAAGGTTTAAATGTAGATCCAGCTTGTCTTTTAGCCTGATTCACATGGTCATACTTGTAATATTGGTGATTTATGCCACCTACCCAGACTTTTATTTCAGAGGTATAAGGATCCATTGCCATCATACCGGTATTTAAAAATTTGGCATAGTGGGCTAAAGAATCCATTGTAGAGAATTCTACTTTTTTCATTCCGTCCCAGGTGAAAACTTCCATTTGTTTTGGTGTATTCAAGTAGAAATTTATACTATCGGTGTTTTTACCGAATTTTTTACTTAAGAATGCATAAATAGGTAGTCTCTTTGCTAAATTTTCTAAAAAATTCTCTATTACTTCACCTTTTGAGTCTCGCCAGGGTAGTTCTTTTCCCCAAGTTCTTTCTAATCGGTCTTGTAAAATGGACATTTGGTCATATGCTGCTTCTTCTGCATATTGTTGTAGCCGGGAATCTATTGTTGTATAAATCTTCAGTCCATCCTCATAAAGATCATAACCATTCTCTTCACACCATTTTTCAACTGCCCGTTCTGCTGCTCCACGTAGATAGGAATCTTCCTTTCCTTCTTCTCCAATAGTGCCGAGGCTCAGATCTAAAGGAGAAGTTATGCATGCTTTGTATTGTTGCAGTGTTAGAAATTTAGCCTTCTGCATTTGCGACAATACCACATTACGTCTTTGGATAGATTTCTCTGGATTGCGTACCGGGTTGTATAAGGTGGTGGCTTTCAACATACCAATCAATAAGGCTGCTTGAGGAGCTGTTAAGTCATTTGTGTTTTGATTAAAATAACGCTTGGAAGCAGTTTTTATGCCGTAAGTATTATTGCCGAAAGAAACTGTATTAAGGTACATGGTAAGAATATCCTCTTTACTATATTTTCGTTCTAATTTCAGTGCAGTGAGCCACTCTTTTATTTTTATTATGAGCATCCTAACACCTGGTATTTTCCCAAGTACACCAGATGACTGATTATAACGTGTTCTGAATAAGTTTTTGGCTAATTGTTGTGTAATGGTACTTCCTCCTCTCTTATCACCTGTTGCTGTAGAAACTAAACTTGATACCACAGCGAAAAAGTCGACACCACTATGACGAAAGAATCGGATGTCTTCGGTTGCAACTAATGCGTTAACAATATTTTTTGAGATACTATCGTATACTACGGGCGATCTATTTTCCTTAAAGTAACGGCCGATAAGTTTGCCATCAGCAGTATAAAGCTCTGATGCCACATGCAGTGTAGGCGTTTCGATATCTTTGGTTGTTGGAGAATAACCAAAAAGCCCTAGGAAATTTAACTCTATCGAGCATAAAAAGATGACGATAAAGTAAATAGAGATAATAAAATAACGAAGGAACTTGTTTTTAATTCTCCTGAACATGCAGTAAATATCTTAAAATGACTGTTAAATAAATGCAAAAAAATGTTAAATACTCGCGTTAGGCCGTTTAAAACGCATGCACGAATATAGGCTTATAAACGTATATACAATAGCCTTTTCGCTAATTGTTAAACATGAACGTGTTTGGGAGCGTATGTGCTAGGAATTTACAAGTTTTACAAAGCTTATCTTCAAGGATAATATTGAAGACGAAAAATATGTCTACTAGATTTTGTCTATCCTTATCCAGTCCATGCCAGCCGCTATGGCTGCGGTAACACCTGGATCTCCATCTTCAAATACTACGCACTCGCTAGGATCTACTTCCAGCATTTTCGCTGCGGCCAAGAATGGATCGGGGTATGGTTTTCCATTAGGGGTTTCCCCTGCGCATACAAGTACATCAATATAATCCGTTAAACCAAGTACAGATAGCGTTTTTTGAACAGTACTTCGGGTTCCTCCAGATACTACAGCAATATGAGCTTTGCCAAAATTGCTTTTTAAATGCTCTGTTACAAAAGCGATAGGTTCCGTCCTTTCTATATATTTGCCGAAAAAAACAGCTGTTTTTTCTTTTGAAAAAGTATCTGGTAAAAAAGTTTGATATCTTTTGCTGATCTCTTCAGCTACTAGACGTGTGGGCCAACCGGCTAATTCATCAATAATGTCTGTGTCAAGATCTATCCCATATTTGGCTGCCGCTTCTTTATAAGATAATTTGTGAGCAAGCATATTATCAGCTAATGTACCATCACAATCATATAACAGTGCTTTGTATTTTCCTGCTGTTTTTTCTTTAAGTATCGCTAATTTTTCTAAAGTGTTTGCGCTCATATATTATATATTACCATTAAAACGGTAGCAAAATTGCCCTAATTTTATTTACTTTCCTAATTTTTTAAGGAAATAAAGTTTGGCTATCCTTTGTATTTGAACCATTTGAAAAGTTCTTTATAACTGGCCTTTTTGCCATACATTAATATTCCTACTCGATAAACTCTTGCCGCAATGTAGGTAGTACCCACGAAACCAATTATTAACAATATGATGGAAAGTACCAATTGCCAGGTAGGCACTCCAAATGGAATGCGAACTAGCATACCGATAGGAGAAGTGAAAGGGACCATACTTAACCAAAAGGCTAGCGTGCCATGAGGGTTATTTATTAACACAGAGAAAGACAACATATAGGTGAAGAGCAGCGGCATAATGATGGGAAGCATAAACTGTTGTGTTTCTGTTTCGCTATCTACGGCAGAGCCTACCATAGCAAATAGCGCACTGTAAAGCAAGTATCCTCCAATAAAATAAACTAAAAATGAACCGATTATATACGGGTAATCAACAGTTTTAATATTCTTAATTAAACCATTGATGGGAGAGGTATTAGCGGATTTATACTCTTCTTTTGTGTCATTAGCGTGTTTCGTTTCGGTGATTTCTGTTGAAATACTTTTATCCATCATTACTGTACTTGCTATACCGAGTAACCCAACAGATAAAACAATCCATAGAACAAATTGAGTTACTCCAACTAGTCCTATGCCAATAATTTTTCCCATCATTAATTGAAACGGTTTAACTGACGAGATAATCACCTCCACTATTCTGTTACTTTTCTCTTCGATAATACCCCGCATTACCTGACTACCATAAAGGAAAAGGGATAGATAAATAAGTATAGAAAGACCGAAGCTTACGCCAACAGCTGCACCAATACTACTATCCCGTTCTCCTTCAACCGTAAGTTCTTTTGACTTTACTGAAATAGCTGGTTTTATGCTGTTTAAAATTTTAGTATCTATTCCAGCATCTTTTAATGCCTTAGATTTTACTATATCATTTAATTGGCCTTCAATATCGTTGATAGTACCGATACCTTTTTTTTCTGTATCATATAAGTCAACACGTTGTGAAGATTCTACATCAGAAGGAATGAGCAACAGAACTGTGTTTTTTTCTCCTTTTTCCAAACTCTTTTTGATCATTTCCGTTGAGCCTGTGGCCTTCGTAAATATCAAGTGTTCGGTGTCCTTTAGTTCATTGATTATGAAACCCGAATCATCAATCACCTGTACTATAGTGGTTGGTTCTTGATTATTGAGTGCCACGTAAAAAATAATGGCATACATACCAATGAAAAGCAAAGGTACCAAGAAGGTTGTTAGCAGGAATGATTTCTTTTTAACCCGACTTAAATATTCACGTTGGATAATAAGTAATATTTTATTCATGGGAAATTAGTTAAGAGGAATATCGGTCACTTCTTTAACAAAAATATCGTGGATAGAAGGAATAATTTCTTCAACGTGTCTAATCTCCACTTTTTCCAGTAAATAGCTTAAAATTTCATTGATGGTCTTATCTTCTAGAATTTTAATGAATAGGGTAGTGGAGTGATCAGTCCTTTTGGTATATTCAACAATAAATAAAGCGTCGTTAGTTGGAATGGAATCTTCTTGACTGTGGTAGATGATTTTGAATTTATTCTCGCGATAGCTGTTTTTAATTTCAGATAGAGAGCCATCTAAAATTTTCTTTGATTTGTTAATCAATGCGATATTATCACATAATTCTTCAACAGACTCCATTCTATGTGTGGAGAAAATTATTGTTGTTCCATTGTTATGTAGCTCTAGAATTTCATTTTTTATCAAATCAGCATTTACTGGGTCAAATCCGGAGAATGGCTCGTCAAGAATTAATAGCTCCGGTTGGTGAAGAACAGTTGCCACAAATTGTACTTTCTGCTGCATACCCTTACTTAAATCTTCAACTTTCTTGTTCCACCATGTTTGCATCTCCATTTTTTCAAACCAGTGCTTGATTCGTCTCTTAGCTTCCTCTTTTGAAAGGCCTTTTAATTGAGCTAAGTAAAGCATTTGGTCACCAATCTGCATCTTTTTGTACAATCCTCGTTCTTCCGGCAAATAACCTATTTTTTCTATATGTTGAGGATTTAAATGCTCCCCATTAAAAAAAATGGTACCACTGTCCGGCCCTGTTATCTGGGTTATAATTCTTATAAGAGAGGTCTTACCTGCGCCATTGGGTCCTAATAATCCGAAAATTGTTCCTCTTTTTATTGAAAGTGATATGTCGTCTAAGGCCCGATGTTGCGCATATTGCTTTACAATATTATTGATTTCTAGCATTCGCAGTCATTTGTAAGGTTAGATATTCTCCGGAGAGTTTTGTTACAAATCATATTATAAATGGCAAAGGGACCAAGTTAATTTAACTTAGCCCCTTTGCTGATTTGCTTATGTAAAAGTGTTAGAAATAAAATTGTACTCCAAGTTGTGGGGCAAAGAAATTACTCGCTAAACCAAAAGAATTTCTAATTGTTTTATCTCCGGTAGCTTCTAATTTAGTGCGATCATTTCCATAATAAAGACCTCGTACACTTAATTCAATACCAACATTTTTATGAGGGAAAAATGCGATACCAGGAGATAATTGTACTCCATAACTGGAAGTAGTCGCAACTTTTGTGTCTTCTACTTTTTGATTGCCCCAGGCCATAGGCACAGAAAGCTGACCAAAAAATTTGAATGTTTCATTTCCTTTGTATGCCCTTGCAAAAGGAGATACATTAAATGTTTGATTTTTAACCTTATCATCGCCATTGTATTGCTGACTATAAGCGTAACCAATACCTGTACCAATGGCGAAATTATCACTGATAAAATAACCTACATTTGGGGTTACATTAAAGCTTTGAGCGGAATGCTCTGTGCCATTAATTTTACTATAATCGTAACCAACTGATCCACCTAAAAATAATTTACCTTTTTCGGTCTGCGCATTTGCGGCGAAAGTTAAAGCAACAGCTGCTGTAAGAGTTAAGAATAATTTTCTCATGTTTAATATATTTAGTTAACGTTTATTGATAGCCATTTTTTGTTGACTGTCTCTTTTGTTAAGTCAATGTTTATGCCAAGTTAAATTAAAAATATATTTTAACCACCGATTCTATTAAAATAGAAATTGTAATAAAATATAGCTACAGAGCTGTTTTTTGTAACTTATTCATTTAAAGGTAGTATGTTTTTTTCCTGACAAATATTTTTC
>DATMSZ010000422.1:0-4090 GCA_035565175.1 Pseudosphingobacterium sp. | reverse complement strand
TAACTAGGAAAATATTACATTAGTGTTTTATATACTAGTTTATATGTACCTTTTAACGATCACTTTTTTCCTCTTTGTAGCGGTTATTATCGTGCTCTTTTATTTGTCGAGAAGAAAAAAAACACTAAGAAGAGCGGAACTCAATAGTCATATAAGTGTGTACAGCACACTTCTTGAAAATCATGTACTGTTTTACCAAAAACTTAACATAACAGAGAGAGAACGGTTTTTAAAGGAAATAGTTGATTTTCTGGCTGGCGTTACTATCGAGGGAGTAGGTGTGGAAGTAAGTGATCTAGATAGCGTTTTGGTTGCTTCAAGTGCTATCATTCCTATATTTTCATTTAAGAATTGGCGATATCAAAATATCACAAATATTATTTTATATCCGGATACATTTAATGAAGAATATCAGTATGAAGGAGAAAAAAGAAGTACACTTGGAATGGTTGGAACGGGTTATATGAATGGCCAGATGGTCTTATCAAAACGAGCGTTACATTTAGGCTTTTCGCCACAAGCGGGTGTCAGTAATACTGGAATCCATGAATTTGTACATTTAATAGATAAAAGCGATGGAAGTACGGACGGTGTTCCAGAAACCTTGTTGAATAATAGTTATGTAATTCCTTGGCTCAAATTAATGCACCAAGAAATGAAGAAAATAAAAAGAGGCGATTCTGACGTTGATCCGTATGCGTTAACAAATGAGGCTGAATTTTTAGCAGTAATCGCAGAATACTTTTTTGAAAAACCTTCAAAATTAAAGAAGAATCACCCTGAACTATTTCAAATGCTCCTCCAAATCTTTAATGTAAAGAATTAAACAAAACTCTCCCTCTCCTAGCTCATTACCACATGTTCTTGGCGGTGAAGTTCTTCTTTTATCTTTTCACGATGTTTTAAACCCCAATTAATCATTTCATTTGTGATTCCATGAAGTGTTTCTCCGTATGCTGAAAGTTCATATTCTACCGTTATTGGTTTTGTATCACATACCTTTCGTGTAACTAGGCCGTTTATCTCTAATTCTCTGAGTTCTTTGGATAACATTTTTGCGCCGATACCTTCCACTTCTCGTTGTAATTCCATAAAACGTCTTTTGCCAAAGCTCAACGATGTAATAATCGAAATTTTCCATTTACCATTAAGTATATCTAAGGTGTCATGTATAGCTCTAAGTTTTGCCTTACACCCTTCGCTTGTAATAGATTTTTTTTCGATTTCATTTTTCATTAGTATAATTTTTTTGGGTTGAGACGGTCATGAGCATTATTTTTCACTAGTGTCTATTGATTTTTGTATCCAATAGCCCGCAAGCTCGGTTTATTGCTGTTTGTGAGTTCTTGCTCATGATGGTTTCATCTGTAAATAATTTTGTTCTATCAGCCGAATGAACTGTCTACGTTTTATCCATCCGATAGTGGGTTAAGCGCGGACGATCCATGAGATAGTTTCCTAGAGGAAAGTACTTCCCTATTTATAATCACTTTCAAAAGTAAACTATTATCTTGACTTTTGCAATGACATTATACAACGTATAAAAATGTATTCATAAATATCAATTTGAAAATATATGGAATTATTAGAAGCATTAAATTGGCGTTACGCCACAAAAAAAATGAATGGCGAATCTGTTCTTCAAGAGAAAGTTGATGCAATATTGGAAGCTGCTCACTTAGCTCCTACTTCTTCAGGTTTGCAACCTTTTGAAATTATTGTGATAACAAATAAAGAAGTGAAAGAGAAAATCAAAGAGATTGCTTACAACCAAAGCCAAATAACTGACAGTTCACATTTATTGATTTTCGCGGCATGGGATGACTATACAGCTGAACGAATCAATAATATGTTTTCTTATACAGTAGCTCAACGAGGCTTGCCGTCTGATGCTATGGACGATTATAAAAATAGAATTTTATCGCTCTACACCGCTCGGTCTGCAGATGAAAATTTTCAACATGCCGCACGCCAAGCCTACATTAGTTTCGGGATAGCGATCGCTGCCGCCGCTGAGCTTAAGGTGGATGCTACACCAATGGAGGGTTTTGACAATGCCGCCTTGGATAAGTTACTGGGGCTTAATGAACGAGGACTTAAGAGCGTAACATTACTACCCTTGGGATACCGAGATGAATCAAATGACTGGTTGGTAAATTTAAAGAAAGTTAGGAAGCCGCGTACAGAGTTCGTTACGGAAGTCGCTTAGATTATTCCAGTTGTATAAAATCTTTAGAGATTTGATTTCTAAAGATTTTATTTTTTTGTTAATATGTAAACGTTTGTTGATTAGTATTTAACAATAAATTTTATTTATTAGTATGAATATATCAATGAAATGATTATTTTCACAACGGCCAAAATAAAAAAGAAATACAATTATTAACTCTTGTAATACCCTATTTCTGTATTTATTAAATATTCAACAAAAAAATGGAATTTAGCGATCAATTAAAATCGATTTTCGTGCCGGAAAGCACAATACCGATTGAATTTAACCTTCCGCAAGAAATACATCAGCGGGAGTATTTGTGTAACGGCGAGATGCGGCAATGGAATGGGGATGTGAGCGAAGTCTATTCACCAGTTTGTATACCCGACGAACAAGGTAATCTAGTCCGTAAATTTATAGGCACTTATCCTGTTTGCACAGAAAAAGAAGCAATGGAGGCACTTGACGCAGCAGTAGACGCTTATGATAACGGTCGAGGTGAGTGGCCGACGATGAGTGTTGACAACCGTATTAAGTGCTTGCAGAAGTTTGTTTATAAAATGAGCGAACAACGTACACTGGTTGTTAATTTGATTATGTGGGAAATAGGGAAATCGCAAACCGATGCCGCAAAAGAATTTGATAGAACAGTTGACTACATCAATGCAACTATTGATGCTTTAAAAGATATAGATCGCCAATCTTCCCGATTTGAAATAGAAGAAGGTGTGGTTGCACAAATAAGGCGATCTCCAATTGGGGTGGTGCTTTGCATGGGGCCATTTAATTATCCATTAAATGAAACATTTACGACGCTTATCCCTGCAATTATTATGGGGAACAC
Source organism: Pseudosphingobacterium sp. (assembly GCA_035565175.1). Lineage (GTDB taxonomy): Bacteria > Bacteroidota > Bacteroidia > Sphingobacteriales > Sphingobacteriaceae > Olivibacter. The sequence continues at coordinate 1,034 of DATMSZ010000422.1, read as the reverse complement.
CCTATTATTTAAACCGCCCAAGCATGGTACTTTATTACATTATCCGTTGCTGAAAGCGTTCCAAGAATCTTTCCCCAAAGGCGTTGTGAATACGATATATGGTAGAGGGGCCACCATTACACCGGGATTAATGCAAACGGGAAGAATAAATGTGTTGGCTTTTATAGGTTCTAGCAAGGTAGCAAACGATTTAAAGAAACGCCATCCTAAAATTAATAGGTTAAGAGCTGTTTTAAGTTTAGATGCTAAAAATGCTGCGATAGTTACGAAGAACGCTGATATTGCACTTTCTGTAAATGAGATAGTTTTGGGTGCTTTATCTTTTAATGGACAGCGATGCACCGCTATTAAAATTGTTTTTGTACATAAAGATATTGCGGATGACTTTTTAACGCAATTAAGTGCAGCTGTGGCCAAGCTTAAATTTGGTATGCCGTGGGAATCGGGCGTAAGCTTGACTCCTCTTCCTGAGCCTGGTAAACCGGAATATCTCAAAGAATGCATAGAAGATGCGCAAAAACATGGCGCCAAGATTGTAAATCAAAACGGTGGAGAAAACCTCGCTTCTTTCGTTTATCCTGCGATTGTTTGTCCGGTAAATGAAAAAATGAAGCTTTATAGGGAGGAACAGTTTGGTCCGATAATTCCTGTAATTCCATTTGATTCGATTAACGAACCAATTCAATATCAAATCGATTCTCCTCATGGCATGCAAGTGAGCATTTTCAGCAATGATGCGCAAGAGATCGCGTCGTTAATAGATCCTTTTGTAAACTTGGTAAGTCGCGTTAATATTAATAGTCAATGTCAGCGTGGGCCGGATAAATTTCCATTTACCGGGAGAAAAGATAGTGCAGAAGGTACGCTTTCTGTGGTTGACGCTTTAAGATCTTTCTCTATACGTTCGTTGGTAGCAACCAAAATGAATGACACCAACAAACAATTGATCAATGAGATTGTAAATCATCAGAATTCCAATTTTTTAAGTACCAACTTTATTTTTTAGTTCGTGTTACTTTATATTTAAAAGAGCG
>DATMSZ010000421.1:0-22853 GCA_035565175.1 Pseudosphingobacterium sp. | reverse complement strand
ACTCAACAATCCCCTAGATATCTAAATTGTTGCCTGAAAAACGCTGCACCTTCAAAAAATGCATGTATTTTAGGCCAAAGTTTGAAATATATGAAGCGAACACTACTTTTCCTGACCATTTTTTGTTTAAATATTGCTTTTGCACAGCAAAAACCGGTTTTAACAATCGAAAAAATTATGCGTGATCCAAAATGGATGGGCTCTTCTCCGGAAAATATTTTTTGGGGAAGCTTTGATGGGCAGCTATATTTTAGATGGAATCCCGAAGCAAATGATTATGCGTCGCTTTATAGTGTAAGCGCCAAAGAACATACACCTAGAAAACGAGGAGAAGAAGAAGTAAGCAGTTTTGTTAGTCAAATCAGCTATAGCAAAGACGGTCAACAAGCCATTTATGTAAAGCGGGGTGACATATTTCTCCAAAATAGTAAATCAAAAAAAGAAAGGCAGCTAACCAATACAATAGACAAAGAAGCTGATCCGCAGTTCAATGCGGATGAAAACGCTGTTGTCTTTAAAAAGGGTGATAATCTCTTTGTTATTTCTTTACTGAACGGTGAGCTTAAGCAATTAACTAATTTTACTAAAGCACAAAGAAAAAAAGAAGACAACAAGCTTTCTGTCCAAAATCAATGGCTTAAGACGAATCAGCTAAGTCTGTTTGAAGTGTTGAAAGATCGTAGGAAGCAAAAGACAATACAAGATTCCTTAGAGAAATTGCAAAAAGTGAAAGAATTAAAGGAACTTCCGATCGAAGAAAATGAAATATTAAGAGAGGTAAAAGTAAGTCCTAATTTAAAATATATCAGTTACCTAACGTACACTCCATCTAAAGAAAATAGAAATACCATCGTGCCGAGTTTTGTAACAGAATCGGGTTATACGGAGGATATTCAAGCACGTAATAAAGTAGGCGACCAACAGGGAAAAACGAGCGCCTTTTTATATGATAGCACTCGGGATACGGCCATCCGCATACAAATAAGCCAATTAACGGGGATAAAAGACATCCCTGCTTTTTACAACGATTATCCCGCAAAGAAAGACTCGTTGCTAAAAGTGAATGCAGAACGTTCCGTTAACATCGCCAATGTTCATTGGAGTCCAAATGGAGACAAGGCCATCGTTATGGTTTACGCGCAAGATCATAAGGATCGTTGGATTGCTTTACTCAATTTACAAACGGGTGGGTTGGACGTCTTAGATAGACAGCATGACGATGCGTGGATAGCTGGCCCGGGAATAGGCGGAAGCTGGGGCGGTGCAACCGCCGGCTGGTTGGATAGTGATCATTTTTATTTTCAAAGTGAGGCTACAGGATATTCACATTTATATATGATGAATGTGGTAACAAAAAATAAAAATCAACTAACAAGCGGAAAATTTGAGGTGCAAGACGTAGTCCTGTCAAAAGACAAAAAGACCTTCTATATTACAGCAAACAAAGAACACCCTGGGATTACGCATTTTTATCGTTTGTCTGTTAATGGGGGCAGACTTCAGCAAATAACCACGATGAAAGGAGGAAATGAAGTAAGCTTATCGCCCGATGAAAAATGGCTCGCTATTCGTTATTCGAATAGCAACACTCCTTGGGAGTTATATTTGCAAGAGAATAAAGCGGGAGCCAAAGCTATACAGATTACGGATACTCGTTCTGACGAGTTTAAAAGCTATCCATGGCGTACTCCTGAGGTAATTAGTTTTGTAAACCGCCATGGAGATAGCGTATATGCGCGTTTATATACACCGGAAAAGGCAAAAGCCAATAAGCCTGCTGTGATCTTCGTTCATGGTGCAGGTTATCTGCAAAACGTACATTATTGGTGGAGTTCCTATTTCAGGGAGTATATGTTCCATAATTTATTAACCGACCTAGGTTATACCGTGCTTGACATAGACTATACCGCAAGCGCCGGATATGGGCGGAATCATCGCACAGGTATTTATCGGCACATGGGCGGGAAAGATTTGTCTGATCAAGTGGATGGAGCAAAGCTATTGGTAGATAAATATGGGGTAAACGCCAAAAATATTGGTATTTATGGTGGGTCGTATGGCGGATTTATAACCTTGATGGCCATGTTTAACGAACCTCATGCCTTTGCCGCGGGAGCTGCTTTACGCTCTGTTACAGATTGGGCACACTATAACCACGGCTATACTTCCAATATTTTAAATGAACCTAGCAACGATCCTAAAGCTTATCAACAATCATCTCCCATTAATTTTGCCAAGGGGCTACAAGGCCATTTGTTGATGTGTCATGGGATGGTAGACGTCAATGTGCATTTTCAAGACATTGTACGACTTAATCAGCGACTGATAGAACTGGGTAAAAATGATTGGGAGCTCGCCGTATATCCGGTAGAAGATCATGGTTTTGTGGAGCCTAGCAGTTGGACCGATGAATACAAGCGGATTTTAAAGCTTTTCGAAGAAAGATTGGTGAATGAATAACTATAAGCGTGTGTTAGCTTCTGCTATCATTGCCATGATAAATACTTAGGTAGCTATCGTATCTGCTTGGTTCGATTTCTCCTGCGTCAAGGGCGTTCAGTACAGCGCAGCCAGGCTCATTGATGTGCCTGCAGTTGTTAAACCGGCACTGATGCATGAGGGCTCGCATCTCTGGAAAAAAATGGCTCAGTTCCTGCTGCTCAATGTCAATTACCCCGAATTCCTGGATGCCAGGTGTGTCGATGATATACCCCCCTTGTTCTAGGGGTAGCATCTCTGCAAAAGTAGTAGTATGCTTCCCTTTATCCGACCAATCTGAAATTTTGCCTGTCCGTAAAGCAATATCAGGAACTAAGCTATTTATAAGCGTCGATTTTCCGACACCACTATGCCCTGATATCAAAGTGATTTTACCTGATAAGGCAGCTTTAACGGCCTCCATATTTGTTTTTTTAAGTGCCGAGACCTGAAAGCAAGGATACCCAATATTTTCATAAATAGCACGATACTCCTGCAATACCTCTAAACCTTCATCGCTAAATAGATCCAGCTTATTAAAAATAATGCCTGCGGGTATATCGTATGCTTCGGCGGTTACTAAAAAACGGTCTATGAAGCCCAAAGAGGTAGGTGGTGAAGCCAGCGTAACCACTAGAAAGGCTTGATCCAGATTTGCGGCAATAATCTGCGCTTGTTTAGAAAGATTAACGGATTTCCTGATCATGTAGTTTTTTCGATCAAACAGTTTCGTAATAACGGCTGTTTGCTGATCGGGTTCCATTTCTATTTCAACCCAATCGCCTACGGCAATCGGGTTGGTTGTTTTAATATCTTTCGTTCTAAATTTTCCTTTTATGCGACATTCATAAGTAGCACTGCTGTCAACTTGGACAGTATACCAACTCCCGGTAGATTTAGTGACAAGACCTTTCATAAATGTTTATGCCAAAATCGCTGCCAAACCTTTCTTCATGCGTGCAATGGTTTGGTCGCGACCAAGTAGGTTTGCTATATCAAAAACGTGCGGTCCAAATTTACCGCCCACCAGCATAATACGGAAGGGGAGCATCAATTCACCCATTTTTAAGCCGCTCGACTGAATTGCCAATTTATAAAAATGTTCTAGTTCTTCCGTATGCCAAGGTTCGAAAGACTGTAGCGCCGGAATGATATTATTGAAAAAATCAGTTTTTTCATCACTCCACTTTTTTTGTATCGCATCAAGGTCATAATTTTCGGGTTCAACAAAGAAAAATGAGGCCTGCTCCCAAAAATCTGGAAGAAAAGTAAGTCGGTCTCTTACTAAATTGAAAATTAGCGTTAGGTACTTGTCGTCATCAACAATTACTCCATGCGAAGCCAAGACACGCTTAATAGAAGGGATAAGCTTGCTCGTTTCTTCGCGCTTAATCCACTCATGGTTAAACCATTTTGCTTTTTCAAAATCAAATTTAGCACCCGATTTGCTAATTCTGTCGATAGAAAACTTTTCAATAAGTTCATTCAGCGAGAAAATCTCCTGATCCGTGCCATCATTCCAGCCCAGGAGCGCCAGCATGTTGATAAAGGCCTCTGGTAAAAAGCCCAACTCCTTAAATCCTTTAGTGAGCTCGCCAGATTTTGGGTCTTGCCAGTTCATCGCATATACAGGAAAACCCAGTCGATCTCCGTCGCGTTTACTTAGCTTTCCATTTCCATCGGGTTTTAATATCAATGGAAAATGCGCCCATTGGGGCATATCTTCTTTCCAGCCTAAGTATTCCCACAGTAACAGGTGCACTGGAGCCGATGGGAGCCACTCTTCGCCCCTAAAGGCATGCGTTATTTTCATTTGATAATCATCTACCACTACGGCAAGGTGATAGGTCGGCATGCCGTCGGCTTTCAATAAAACTTTATCGTCTACCAGGCCTGTATCAAAACTTACGTAACCACGGATCATGTCGTTAAAGCTGATTGTTTCATCGGTTGGCATCTTTATCCGGATCACGTAAGGTGTGTCATTTTCCAGTAGCTCTTTTACATGCGTTTCATCCAGGTTAAGAGAATTCCTCAACTGGTCTCTATTTTCATGGCTATACCTGAAATTAGGCGTTACTTGTCGAAGTTTATCAAGTTCTTCGGGTGTATCAAAGGCATAATAGGCGTTTCCATTGGCAACTAAGTACTCTGCAAATTCCCTATAGCGGGCTTTGCGTTCGCTTTGTCGATAAGGGCCGTAAGGGCCTCCAGTTTGAGGGCTTTCATCAGGAACGATACCAAACCATGCTAAACATGAAAAAATATATTCCTCCGCTCCGGAGACAAAACGGGTTTGATCCGTATCTTCAATTCTCAGTATAAAATCACCATTATTACTTTTTGCAAATAGGTAATTAAATAAAACGGTACGTACACCTCCCAAGTGTAATCCCCCTGTGGGGCTTGGAGCAAATCGAACTCTAACTTTTTTATCTGCTGACATCTTGCAAAGATAGCTATTTGTGTTTAGCCTTAAAGCTTATCCTTGTTCTTAATTATATAAAATTGTACTTTGCACCTTTGTAGTTATTGGTTGCTCGTTGTTGGTTATTGGTTATTACTTTACGTTTTGTTGGGTTAGCCTTTTCCTTGCATCATTTGAGTAAAAAGGCGAACAACTAATAACAAAGAACAAATAACGATTAAATGAATCCATATCAATATAACCAGCGGTGGAAGTTTTTATTGCTCATCTTCGCAGCAATAATTGCAGCTGCCTCCTTATGGTACACAAATTATCTTGTGCAAAACCTGTCAGAAGCGGAGCGCACGAAAGCCTCTGTTTGGGCGGTTAGCACAAAAAATATGTACGCCATGCCGGATGTAAACGATGAGTACATTACTTACATCTACAGCGTACGCGATAGTTTAAAAGTGCCCGCTATTATTACCGATTCGAAAGACAGTATTATTTACTATCGTGGTCTTGATTCTACAAAGACCCTTTATGATATGGGTGAAAATGAACCGCAGGGATCTAATCTTCCCAAATACGATCCAGAATATTTTCAATACCAGTTATCCGTCATGAAGGAGCGTCACGCACCTATAGTGATAGATCTTTCCGGTGGCGAAAAGTGGTACGTATATTATAAAGACTCGCTATTATTAACGCAGTTACGCGTCTTTCCATATGTTCAACTCACTTTAATTGCCATATTCTTAGGAATCGCTTACACGGTTTTTAATGGCATGCGTAAATCCGAACAAAACCAGGTATGGGTAGGGTTAGCAAAAGAAACCGCTCATCAGTTGGGCACTCCCATTTCATCATTAATGGCCTGGCTAGAACTTATAAAAGTGAAATTCGATGCCGAGGAGGATCCGCTTTTAGCGGAAATGGAGAACGATGTAAAACGATTAGAGATTGTTGCAGATAGGTTTTCTAAAATAGGATCGAAGCCAATATTAGAAAAGCAGGCGGTATATCCTGTCATAAATAACTTTGTTCGTTATTTTAAAGTCCGTACAAGCGATAAGATTAAATTTACTGTTTCCGGCGACAAAACGGTAGAAGCGCAGTTAAGCGTTCCTTTGTTTGATTGGGTAATAGAAAATATTCTCAAGAATGCAGCGAATGCCATTGAATCTGCAGGAGAGATAAATATAATAATTAGTGAAAATATTGCTAAAGAGCAGATATTTATAGATATTAGCGACACAGGTAAGGGTATCCCGAGAAATAAATTTGATGCGGTATTCCAGCCAGGTTATACCACGCGAAAAAGAGGATGGGGCTTGGGGCTTTCATTAACAAAACGCATAATTGAAAATTATCATAAAGGACAAATTTTTGTAAAAGATTCTGAATTGGGCAAGGGAACCACATTTAGAATTATATTAAAAAGCAGTTTAACATATGAGCCAGCTAAAATCTGATGAATTTCCAGCCTATTATTCTACTTACATCGATACTGTTTTAGGAGACGTAATGCACGTACTTAATGAACAGATTACCAGCTTTCCTGCCTTTCTCGAGGCGATACCTGCTGGAAAATCAGAATACGCATATGCTGAAGGTAAATGGACGATAAAAGAAATTATAGGCCACCTGATTGATACAGAAAGAATTATGGCTTATAGGGCCCTCAGGTTTGCTCGAAACGATACGAAAGCACTTCCCGGTTTCGAACAAGAAGACTATGTTTTGAATGCACGGTTTAATGAACGAAGTTTAGCTTCGCTTGCTGAAGAGTTTGTTTTATTAAGAAAGTCAAACATGGTACTTTTTAATTCATTTAATGATGTGGAACTTAATAGAAAGGGATTAGCGTCTGATCGGCTGATCAGTGTCAGAGCCTTTCTTTACATTGTTGCGGGGCATGTTAATCACCATAAAAATATTATAAAAGAACGCTACCTTGAAACGGTGCTATGATTTGGAATAGACCATATACCTTAGAAGAGCTAAATAATAGACCTTCCAATAATATTGGGGGTTTACTGGGTATAAAATTTGTAGATATTACAGATCAAAGCCTAACGGCCACTATGCCGGTAGACGATCGTACAAGGCAGCCAATGGGTATTTTACATGGAGGAGCTTCTGTGGTATTAGCGGAGACAGTTGGAAGCGTCGCTTCAAATTTGATTGTGGATGAGGAGAAATATGCTGCCGTAGGACTGGAAATTAATGCCAATCATTTAAGACCCGTAAAAGACGGTCTTGTAAACGCTATCTGCGTTCCATTACACATTGGAGCGAAAACGCATGTTTGGGACATAAAATTGTATAATAGTCAGCAAAAGTTAACCTGCGTGAGTAGGCTGACGGTTGCAATCGTGCCAAAAGCTATTTAATGGCCTTAGTGCATTAACGGAAAACATTTTTAAAACTATTTAAAACTTTCTTTTGTTCTAAAGATATCAATAAGGCCAGGTAATGGTTTTGTGATAAGGTTTAGGTTTTTGGAGGCGCCACGATGAGATATCGAGGCGCTTCTTTTTTTTATTTTAATGAATCGCCGAGTTTTTCTGTATTTTTTTTCAATGAGACTCTTTTTTGAGCGAAAATCACAAATTAGACAAACGGTTGCGCTCATGTTTTTATTTAAAATGTGGAAATATTTTGTTAGCCTTGTAAAGGCATTATTAAAATATTGTTATATTCACAAAATTGTCTTTTTGAGATCCTTAAACTAACAACTTCGCATGAACCAACATTCCAGTACCGACAATATCGGGAAGAGCGCTGTTAATCCTATTGTAATTATAGGCGCATTATTTTTCATTTTTGGATTTGTAACGTGGTTAAACTCCGTTCTGATTCCTTATCTAAAAATCGCATGTGAGCTTAATCATTTTCAATCTTACCTAGTAGCTTTCGCATTTTATATTGCTTATTTTGTAATGGCTCCCCTTTCTACTAGAACCTTAAAGATTTTTGGATTTAAAAATGGAATGTCGGTGGGATTGATAATAATGGCCATTGGCGCATTAATTTTTATCCCCGCCGCGATGACGCGTACCTACGCTTTGTTTTTGTTGGGATTATTTATCCAAGGGAGTGGTTTGGCCATTTTGCAAACGGCATCTAATCCATATATAACTATTCTAGGACCCGCAGAAAGTGCTGCTAAGCGAATTAGCATCATGGGTATCTGTAATAAACTAGCCGGTGGGCTAGCTCCTATTATATTAGGAACTGTAGTGCTCAGTGATGCTGACGCGCTCACTGCTCGAATTGAATCCTTGCCAGAGGCAGCTAAAATACTGGAATTAAATGAACTGGCTTCCAGGGTTATTTTTCCGTATGCTTGCATCATTCTAGTTTTAGTTGTGTTGGCATTTTTGATTTACCGCTCTAGCCTGCCTGAAATTGATACGGACAAAGAAGATGCAGAAGCGGTATCTTCAAATGAAGGAAAAACAAGCTTGTTTAATTTTCCCCATTTGATGTTAGGATTTCTAACGATGTTTCTATATGTTGGAGTTGAAGTTATGGCAGGAGATACCATCATTAGCTATGGCTCTTCTCAAGGCATTAAATTAGAAGTTGCTAAATATTTTACTATGGGAACCATGTCGTGTATGATTTTGGGTTACGGCATGGGTATTTTGTTTATTCCGAAATATATTAAGCAAGAAAATGCAATGAAAATATGTGCCCTACTGGGAATCCTTTTCAGTTTAGGTGCCATTTATACCGATAGCTACGTTTCGGTGGGTTTTATAGCCCTATTGGGTCTAGCCAATTCATTGGTTTATCCAGCAATATGGCCTTTAACGATTGTTGGGTTGGGAAGATTTACCAAGGCCGCTTCTTCCCTGTTAGTTATGGGATTGGCAGGAGGGGCAGTATTACCGGTAATTTACGGCGCTTTAGCTGATGCCTGGAACCCACAACAGGCGTATTGGATTATGGTGCCTTGCTATCTTGTTATCTGGTATTATGCTGTCGCAGGGCATAAATTGGGTAAAAAATAAAGATTAAAATAAAAAAAACCACAGCCTGATTCAGGCTGTGGTTTTTTTATTGAACACAATTATAGAAATTATGAAGAGGTTTATTTTATTATTGGTGCTCACTACGCACGTAGCTTTTGCTCAAGTACCTAAATTTACCACCGTACATGAGCTGTCAGATCCTTATCCCGTGAATGTAAATGTTTGGAGCAAAATCGATAAGGGCCTAAAGGCGAGTTTCGTGTCTATAGATGAATCATTCTTGAGATCGGCGGCACCGTCAAGCACGCAACCACGTGCCATCTGGAAGGGAAAAGCTTGGAAGGGAGAAAAAGTTCATACACAGGCGCTGCTATGGTCGAAGTTTAACGTTGATAGCGTAAAGTTAACACCTTCAGATTTAATTGATCTAAAAGGAAATATTATTACTAGTAAAGACGTTTCGGCTAGGTTTATAAGGTACGTATTGACAGATCATGCGGGAGATCTGAAATCGGGATGTGGCATCCCTAAAGTATTAGATACTTCATTGACAGCCGACTTAATCGACAATATTACCACGCTACCTATAGAAGCAAAAACAAGCAGACCTGTGTGGCTAAGCCTGAATATCCCTAGAAATGCAGTCGCCGGTGTTTACAAGGGAACGCTAACCGTTTCTGCAACAAATGAACGGTCTATCAGTTTACCATATGAAATTGAAGTGCTGAACCATACTTTGCCGGAGCCCCGAAAATGGTCTTTCCATTTAGATATCTGGCAAAACCCTTATTCGGTTTCCAGGGTACATAGCGTAAAGGCATGGTCAAGTGAACATTTTGAGGCGATGAAGCCGTATATTAAAATGCTCGCTGATGCGGGACAGAAATCTATTACAGCAGATATCATATACGATCCTTGGAATGGGCAAACATATGATATATACCAAGGAATGATAAAATGGGTGAAGAAAAAAGATGGGACATGGAGTTACGACTATACGAATTTTGATAAATGGGTTGATTTTATGATGGGGTTTGGAATAGATAAATTTATCAACTGCTACAGCATGATACCCTGGAACCTTAAGTTTTACTATTACGATGAAGCGGCTGGTAAAAATGCTGTATTAGCGGCTAAGCCAGGCGAAAAGGCTTATAACGACCACTGGAAGAATATGTTAACAGATTTCGCTAAGCATCTCAAGAAAAAGGGATGGTTTGAAAAAACCACCATAGCGATGGATGAACGCGAAATGGAAGATATGAAGAAAGCTATCGCTGTTATTAAGGAAGCAGACCCTGCATTTAAGATCTCTTTAGCTGGAAATGATCATCCGGAATTATACAACGAGTTAGTAGATTATTGCGTGGCATTAAGGTATGAATTAAGCAAAGATTTAATTAGCGAACGACGCAAAAAAGGTTTTACCACCACTTTTTATACTTGTTGTACAGAACCCTTTCCCAACACATTTACATCGTCCACCTATGCTGAAGCCACATGGCTTCCTTGGTATGCCCTAAACAAGGATTTTGACGGTTATTTACGTTGGGCCTACAATTGTTGGGGGCCAAATCCACTTCAAGATACGAGAGTTGGAACCTGGCTTGCGGGCGACGGTTGGTTCGTCTATCCAGGAGCCCGGACATCTATAAGATTTGAACGATTAATAGAGGGAATTCAGGACTTTGAAAAGGCTAAAATTCTAAAAAAACAATTGCTAGATCAAAATAAAATCGAAGACCTAAAAAAACTCAATGAGGTAGTAGGATTGTTTGAGTTTGAAACGGTCACTAAAGATAATGCCTCTATTTTTGTAAATAAGGCAAAGGAAGTATTAAATAGTTTATAAATCAAACAGCTAATAGACCTAATGTATTAGGCGATGTGTGGATTCTTTTTTATCTTCGAACAATGAACCTATTAAGTATAAGAACGAATAAAACAAACAGATGAAAAAAGCAATTTTAAGTTTAGCGGTAGCCCTAGCGCTGGTATCCGTTTTGAACATAAATCAAAGTGCGGCGCAAGGTTTAAAACTTCCGGCAGCAAGTAGTAAACAAGTGATTACGCAAGATTTAGGCATCAGCCAGGTCACATTGACTTACGCAAGACCAAATGTTAATGGACGACAAATTTTTGGTGGTTTAGAGCAATACGGAAAAGTATGGCGCACAGGTGCCAATGGGGCAACTACTTTATCTTTTAGTGGGGATGTGATCATTAATGGAAAAACGCTGCCTGCAGGTACCTATGGGTTGTTTACTATACCTAATAAAAACGAGTGGACAGTTATTCTGAATAAGAACAGCGATCAATGGGGTGCGTATGAATATAAGCAATCAGATGATGTGCTGCGTTTTACCGTAAAACCGGAAAAAACGGCGACAAAAATTGAAACATTTACAATCAGCTTCCCAACTGTTACAACTTCTGCGGCCACGCTAAATATTGCCTGGGAAAATACTTCTATTTCATTTGATATCAAGGTGGATCAAGATGCTGAAATTATGGCATCTATTGATCAGGCTATGCAAGGAGATAAAAAACCTTATTTAGCGGCTGCTCAATATTATTTTAAGAACGATAAAGATCTTGACAAAGCTTTATCATGGGCGGACGAAGCGGTAAAAGCAAATCCTGAACTACCTTACCCGTATTATTGGAAAGCACAAATACAACTGAAAAAAGGCGACAAGGCAGGAGCTACAGCCTCTGCTTTACTGGGAAAGCAGACCGCAGAAAAGGCAAAGAGTGATGAATATATAAGGTTGAACAATCAAGTTTTAGAGAAGGCAAAATAATTCACTATCTTTGTGCTCGCTTACTATGTTAAGTAGTGGCAGGCACTTGAAGGCATAAAAAAGTAGCACTTTTTTCATTTTTATTCCCTATGGAAGTCAAGCCTTTGAATTTTTACTTTTGAATTTTTACTTAATCTATGTTTGATAATTTACAGGATAAGCTAGATAGAGCCTTTAAAGTTTTAAAAGGCCAAGGAAATATTACTGAAATTAACGTTGCGGAAACCATCAAAGAAATCCGTAAGGCGTTATTGGATGCTGATGTTAATTATAAAACAGCAAAGGCTTTTACTGACGATGTAAAGCAGAAAGCATTAGGAGAAAATGTACTTAACAGTGTTTCTCCAGGGCAACTGCTTACAAAGATAATGAACGATGAGCTTACACAGCTCATGGGAGGGTCGGTAACGGAGCTAGAATTAGGAAAAAACCCTACTGTTATTTTAATTGCAGGACTGAATGGTGCGGGTAAAACCACTTTTACTGGAAAGCTGGCTAAATATCTAAAAGAAAAAAGAGGTAAGAAGCCTCTGCTGGTAGCAGGAGATGTTTATCGCCCGGCAGCAATCGACCAGTTGGAGGTTCTCGCTCAACAGGTAGGTGTACCGGTTTATGCCAATCGTGATTCCAAGGATCCCATAGCCATAGCAGAAGAGGGGGTGGCTGAAGCTAAGAAAAATGGCTATAACGTGGTAATTGTTGATACTGCAGGTAGGCTTGCTATCGACGAGGCGCTGATGAATGAAATAACTGCGGTGAAGGAGGCTACTCGTCCGCATGAAATTTTGTTTGTCGTGGATTCCATGACTGGTCAAGACGCTGTAAATACGGCTAAGACATTTAATGATCGCTTAGATTTTACCGGTGTCGTGTTAACGAAATTGGATGGTGATACCAGAGGTGGTGCAGCATTGTCTATCAAGTCCGTCGTTAATAAACCCATTAAATTTATCGGTACTGGTGAAAAAATGGAGGCGTTAGACGTTTTTCACCCCGATCGTATGGCTTCTCGTATCTTAGGTATGGGGGATGTAGTATCTTTAGTAGAGCGTGCACAGCAGCAGTTTGATGAGAAAGAGGCCGCCGCGCTACAAAAGAAAATACGCAAGAATAAATTCGATTTCAATGATTTTGTTAGCCAGATCCAACAGATCAAAAAAATGGGAAACATGAAGGATCTCATGGGAATGATTCCTGGTGTTGGAAAAGCTATAAAAGATATTGATATAGACGATGATGCATTTAAGCCGATAGAGGCCATTGTAGGTTCTATGACTCCTTTTGAGCGTGAAAATCCAGATGCTATCGATCAGAAACGACGTATGAGAATAGCGAAAGGTTCTGGAACTGATATTAATGATGTCAATAAACTTATGAAACAGTTTAATGATATGCGAAAAATGATGAAACAGTTTTCCAATCCAGCGGCGGCAGCGAAGATGATGCGAGGTATGCCACGAACTCCTTTTGGAAAATAAGAAGCTCGATTCGTATAATATTTAAGCGATATCTTTTAGGAAGATATCGCTTTTTTTGTTAATTTGGGGTTCCTTATTACTATAAACCTATTATCTATGTTAATCAAAACTTATAGCAGTGCTGTTTATGGAATAAATGCTACCATTATTGCAATAGAAGTTAATATCTCAGCCGGGACACAGTACTTTATTGTCGGTCTACCGGATAGCGCTATCAAAGAAAGTACTTTTCGGGTGGAAAGTGCATTACACAACGCTAACTATAGGATGCCCCGACAAAAAATTGTCATTAATCTAGCCCCTGCTGATATTAAAAAAGAAGGATCTAGTTACGATTTAGCCATGGCTATCGGCATTTTGGCTGCATCGGGACAAATAAGTCCCGACAAGCTTCAAGACTATCTTATTTTGGGAGAGCTTTCACTTGATGGTGGATTGCAGCCTATTAAAGGTGCCCTTTCAATTGCGGTACAGGCGAGGAATGAGGGGTTCAAAGGCATTGTCCTACCTGCTTCCAATGCTCGTGAGGCAGCCATTGTGGATGACCTGGAAGTATATGGCTTATCAAGTATTACACAGGTGATCCAGTTTTTTAACAATGAAAAAGATTTTGATGCTGTAAAAATAGATACAAGAGTCGAATTTCAAAAAAACGTTAATAACTACGAGTTCGATTTTGCTGATGTCCATGGGCAAGAAAACATCAAAAGAGCATTGGAGATAGCAGCAGCTGGCGGTCATAATGTGATCCTTATCGGTCCTCCTGGTGCTGGCAAGACCATGCTTGCAAAAAGATTGCCTTCCATATTACCTCCTTTAAGCCTGCATGAATCGCTTGAGACCACAAAGATTCATTCTGTAGCAGGTAAAATTACCGCTGCGAGTTCTTTAATGACGATAAGACCTTTTAGAGCTCCCCACCATACGGTAAGTGATGTGGCCTTAGTTGGCGGAGGAGGAAACCCTCAACCAGGGGAAATATCTTTAGCTCATCATGGCGTGTTATTTTTAGATGAACTCCCTGAGTTTAAAAGATCCGTATTAGAGGTATTAAGGCAGCCATTGGAAGAAAGGCAGATTACCATTTCACGAGCTAAATTGACAGTTGACTATCCCGCAAGCTTTATGCTTGTTGCCTCTATGAACCCGTGTCCTTGTGGATATTATAATCATCCCGACAAGGATTGCGTGTGTTCTCCTGCTGTGGTTCAGCGTTATCTTAGTAAGGTTTCGGGCCCACTGCTGGATCGCATAGATCTACACGTAGAAGTAACACCTGTGGATTTCCAGAAGCTTACCGGCAGTGAGACACATGAATACAGCAAGGATATAAGGGATAGGGTGGTTATGGCGAGACGAGTTCAAGAAGAGCGTTTTGAAAGGAATGAAAAAATTCATAATAATGCGCAGATGGGATCGAAAAAAGTAAGAGAAATTTGCAAGGTGAGCCCAGAAGGACAGGTGCTCTTAAAAAATGCAATGGAAAAGTTAGGGCTTTCGGCTAGGGCTTATGACCGCATTCTAAAAGTAGCAAGAACAATCGCCGATTTGGGAAAGAGTAGTAGCATAGAGACAGAACATCTGGCGGAAGCAATACATTATAGAAGTTTGGATAGAGAAAATTGGGCGGGATAGTAATTCGTTATTTGTTACTAGTTGTTTGTTATTCGTGAATAATCTTTTTGCAATATAAGTGACTAGACATATTGAAACAGAAAAAGCCTTTCCTAAATTCAAAGAAAGGCTTTTTCCAAAAAAGATCGTTATTTAATGGTTACTTCGAACAAAAATAACTGACAACGAGTAACGACTAAGCGCCTAATTGCACACGTTTAAATGCTGTTACTGTTAACCCTTTAGACACACTGTCAAGGAATTGAGCAACACTTTTAGAGCTATCCTTAACAAATTCTTGATTCAATAAGGTAGAATCTTTGTAGAATTTATTCAATTTACCTTGAGCAATTTTTTCAACCATATTGTCAGGTTTTCCTTCAGCACGGATTTGCTCTTTAGCAATTTCTAACTCGCGTTCAATCGTACGTGTATCTACACCATCTTTATCTATAGCAACAGGATTCATTGCGGCTATTTGCATAGCTACATCCTTTCCTGCTTCATCGGCGCCTTCAGCCGCCACACTTAACCCAACAAGCACACCTAAACGGTAGTTACCATGGATGTAAGGAACAACTCTTTCCGCTGTAATAACTTCGTACTTAGAAACTTCAATTTTCTCACCGATTTTACCGGTTTGGTCAATTAATAAATCAGCAATTTTAGATCCATTAATTTCCAATGATTTCAACTCTTCTACGGAAGCAGGCGATTCGTTAATAGCAGCATCTGCTATACTTTCAGCAAAAGCGATGAAGTCTGCATTTTTTGCAACAAAGTCAGTTTCGCAATTTAATTCAACAACAACACCACGTTTTCCGTCAGCTGTTGTTTTAGCAATTACAACACCTTCATTTGAATCACGATCTTGACGACTTGCAGCTACTTTAGCGCCTTTTTTGCGTAAGTAATCAACGGCAGCTTCAAAATCGCCATTAGCTTCAACTAAAGCTTTTTTACAATCCATCATACCAGCACCTGTTTGTTGGCGCAATTTATTTACGTCTGATGCAGAAATTTGTACTGTAGACATTTTATTTTCCTTTATTTTTTGATGTACTTTTTAAAATAGTTATGGGTTATGGATTACTTATGGTGAATAAAATGCATTATCCACTAAGCAACCCCTAACCCATCACCGGATTTATTTATTCTCCGTCTTTAGCTTCCGTAGCTTCAGCTTTACGTTCACGCTTAGGAGCAACTTCAGTAGCAGCTTCTTCTCCACTATCTACTTTTGCTTTAGCAGCAGCAGCTTCTTTTTCTGCCTCTTCTTCTTTATCACGTTTACGCTCTTCCAACCCTTCAATAATCGCTTGTTTAATTACATTTGTAATTAAGGTAATTGATTTAGTTGCATCATCATTCGCTGGAATAGGGAAATCGATGTTCGTAGGGTCAGAGTTAGTATCTACCATAGCAAAGGTAGGGATGTTCAATTTCAATGCTTCACTCACTGCGATGTGTTCTTTCTTTACATCGATAATAAATAAAGCTGCTGGTAGACGATTTAAGTCTGCGATACCTCCTAATAAGGTTTCCAACTTAATACGCTCCCGTTGAATCATCAATTTTTCTTTCTTAGATAATACGTCATAAGTGCCATCTTTAGTCATTTTGTCGATATTCGACATTTTTTTGATAGACTTACGTACGGTAGCAAAGTTCGTTAACATACCACCTAACCAACGTTCGGTTACGAAAGGCATGTTTACTGCTTTAGCTTGTTCGGCAACGATGTCTTTTGCTTGCTTTTTAGTAGCTACAAATAATACTTTGCGACCTGATTTTACGATTTGTTTGATAGCCGAAGCTGCTTCTTCAAGCTTCGACAAAGTTTTATTTAAATCGATGATGTGGATGCCGTTGCGTTCCATGAAAATGTACTTTGACATTTTCGGATCCCATTTGCGGGTAAGGTGACCAAAGTGTACACCTGCATCCAGTAATTCCTGATATGTTGTTCTAGCCATTGATTGATCCTCCTTAAATTAACGTTTACTAAATTGAAATCTTCTGCGAGCTTTGCGGCGTCCTGGTTTCTTACGCTCAACCATACGGTCATCACGCGTCATTAAACCTTTAGCACGCAAGGCAGGTTTCGCTTCTGGGTTTAGTTCAACCAACGCTTTAGCGATAGCTAAACGCACAGCTTCTGCTTGACCTTTAACGCCTCCTCCAGCTACGTTAACTTTTACATCAAAGTTACCAGCAACGCCGGCAACCTCTGTACTTTGAGTAACAATATATTGCAATGGCAATGTAGGGAAATACTCTTTGTAATCTTTACCGTTTACGGTAATGTTTCCGCTTCCTGCTGATAAATAAATACGAGCAACAGCGGTTTTTCTTCTTCCTGAAGTGTTAGTTGTTGACATTTCTTTTCTCCTTAGAATTTAACTGTTTTTGGATTTTGCGCTGCATGCGGATGTTCTGGACCAGCATACACAAATAAATTTTTGTACAAAGCGCGACCTAAACGGTTTTTAGGTAACATACCACGTACCGCTTTTTCTACAATGCGGGTAGGGTGCTTAGCCAATAACTCTTTCGGAGAAATGAAACGCTGACCACCTGGATAACCAGTGTAAGAAACATATTGCTTTTCGCTTAATTTGTTTCCGGTCAACTTAATTTTGTCTGCATTAATAACGATTACGTTATCTCCGCAGTCTACGTGTGGGGTGAATGTAGGCTTGTGTTTTCCTCTGATTACTTTCGCAATTTCAGATGACAAGCGCCCCAAAATCTCATCTTCCGCGTCAACAACGATCCACTCTTTGTTAACGGTGTTTTTGTTGGCTGAGACAGTTTTGTAACTTAACGTATTCACTTGCTTGATTTTGAATTAATTAAATAATATACTTTTATCCCTAATTAAAGGACTGCAAAGGTAGATAGAAAATTTTGTATTTGAAAACTATTCTTGAAAAATATTTGATAATGAGGGTGTTTTCGGTTTATTTCAGAGCCATCTGTAACTAAACTGTTTTTGGAAATACAAAAAAGAAAAGTCTGATGTTGGGGTTTTGAAGTAAAAGGGATCGACTCGTTCAAGTCGAACCCTTTTATAATGGGTAAAATATTAATTGTCGGTCATGAGATTGTTTAACGTAAGCTCGTCTGCCGAAATAGGCCAAATGTAACCATTTGCAGTAGGAGCTTTGGCAGGCACGGTTCCTTTTGCTGGAATAGTCTGCAATAAACGCATTAAGTCATTGTTTCGTAACCCTTCGCCTAAAAATTCGATGTTTCGTTCTAAAAGGATAGCATTGATCAAATCGGTGGAACTGCCGAAGTTCGCAGTGGTGAAGGTTGTTGATTTGTCGGAACGATTACGAACAGCGTTCAATAAGGCTACCGCTTGCGCGTCTACCTGATTGCTTGATCGTACTTTCGCCTCGGCAAGGTTTAACAAGACTTCCGCATAACGGATCACAGGTACATAATCTGTATAGGGACTTGGTGTTTTAAATTTCATTAACCAATTGGTAGTGCCGCGGGTCATAATAAATGACCTTCTTTCATCTCCGGCGGTCCAGGAGGGTTCGGCAATGACGCCGTTCGGATTCAGGGCATATTCGCCATTTCCGACACCACCGCTTGACGAGCCCGGAGTCCAATAATAAGCTAATTGGTTTTGTGTTCCAGGAAAGTCTCCGCTTGTACCGGTCATGGGCATGGAGAAAATCGATTCGGGCGTAGTATATGTAGTAAAAATCGAAGCGATGCTGCTTTGTAGCGCATGGCTCACGCCGCTTGGTGAGCTGAATGGGGCAGAACCGCTCACTATTTTATTGGCTTCGGCTATTACATTGGCATAGTCCTGCATACTGAGGTACACTCGTGTCTTCAGGGAGATGGCTGTGTTTTTATGGGCTCGAGTGGTATTGCGCTCGTCGTCGCCATAGGTGTCAGGGAGTGTGCTTTCTGCCTCATTTAAGTCGGCTAACGCTTGTGCGTAAATTTCCGCCACTGTGCTCCTCGCCATATCCGATTCGCCCGGACCTGTTATGGCGGTAAGACGTAATGGAAGTCCTGGGTTGCTGCCGTTACCATCAGCATAGGGGCGGGCATAGTATTGTAATAAACTGTAATAACTTAACGCTCGGATAAGTTTGGCTTCTGCAATATATTGGTTACCAACTTCTTCCCCGACAATACTATTGCCTTTCGCTTGCATGCCTTCGATAAAGATGTTGGCTCGATTAATTGCAATATAAGCAGCTTCCCATAAACCTACGACAGCCGTTGCGCTATTGGTTGCATTTAAAGCCCAAACATCCGAAGCGGTGACTAAATTCGAAGTTTGATTGAGAAAGTTTTCTCCACGAATATCACCATATACAGTGTATCGACCACCATAAAAACGGCCATCTTTCAATGCTTGATAAACAGATAGGAGTTGAGATGAGATTCTGCTTTCAGTGTCAAAAGAAGTTGCATCCGAGACGGACGTCTGTGGAATGGGTTCAAGTAAGTCGCGATTACAGGAAATGGTTGTTAAGGCTATTGTACTATACAGTAAGGTATATTTTATTATTTTTTTCATAATATTATCCGTGTAATAAACTATAAACCAATATTTAAACCTAGCGTAAATGTCCGACCGTTTCCTACGGTGTTCCGGTCAACCCCTTGGGCATTGTTATTCAATCCGTTCGAAGACACCTCGGGGTCAGGACCGGGGTAACCGGTTATGATGGCGAGATTCTGTCCGCTCACATAGAGCCTTAAACTGGAGATTCCTGCTTTTTGGAGCATGCTGCTAGGGAAAGTGTAACCCAGCGTAACGTTTTTAAGCTTTAAAAAATCGCCTTTGAACACATTGATGTCGAGTGGCATTGACGATCCATTGGAAACGTTATCACCGTAAACAGGTCTTGCGTAAATTTTATTTTCATCGCCCGGAGTCATCCAGGCATCCGTCAATACATCAGAGCTGTTATTCCACCAGCGTTGGTCATGCAATCCGGAGTTGGTTCCATAATAAACATGAAATCCCAGTTGGTAGGTTAACAATACATTGAGATCAAAATTGCCAATGCGAAAGGAGTTATCCCAGCCCCCATAAAATTTAGGAACGGAATTGGCATACATTACCGCATCGGCAGATGATGAGATGGCTGTAGCGCCGGTGGCGGAAACATATTGGGTTGTTCCATCGGGTGTAGTTGAATAATTGTATTGGTTGCTCGGTGCATAGTATTGGTAATACACCCGATTGCCTTGCCCGTCTAGGAATATTCTTTTTCCGGTCGCCGGGTCTACCCCATCCGTACGTACTACCCAAAGATAACCCAAGGAGTAGCCGGGCATGGTGAGGTTCACTGTTTCAAGTCCGGAAGTGCTGGTAGGAATGTCGTTGAGTCCCGGCGCGAGCGATGTTACCTCGTTCTTGTTGTAAGTGAAATTGAAGCTGGTGTTCCACTGAAATTTTGGGGTGTTAATAGCCGCGTAGTTTAAGGCAAATTCAATACCCTTATTATACATCGTTCCCACATTTTGTTGTGGTTTTTTGTCATCCGCAGATGGAAGACCGGTTGAAGGCGCTTGATCTACTCTTAGAATGAGGTTGTCTATGTCGTTTTTATAATAGGCAAATTCTCCCGTGAGGCGGTTGTCCATTAAACCAAAGTTAAAACCAAGGTCTGTTTTTTTACTGGTTTCCCACCGTAAAATCGGATTGCCCACTTTATCAAAATACAGGGAAGATAAGCCACCATAAAGGCCTGATTCATATAGTGAATACGACGCATAATCGTCTACACCACCAACATTTCCTACTTTACCGTAGCTTCCGCGGATTTTGAAACTACTGAAAATATTGCTTAAGTTGGAAGATTGCCAAAAATTTTCCTTGGTAATTTCCCAGCCTAGTGATGCTCCCCAAAAAGTTCCTTTCTTTTCGCCCAATGCGGAGTGTTCATCTTGTCGGATATTAGCTGTTAGATAGTATTTTTCATCAAAATTGTAATTTATATTACCAAATACAGAGAGGAGGTAGTTTTCCCCAAGTTCCATACCACTAGGATTATTGTTTACCCAGCCGGCCTGTAGTTCGGTATAATCCTGATCTGAAAGCGTGGTACGGTTGATGCCAAAACGCCTTCGTGTGTAACGTTGTTGCTCTTGCCCTACTAAAGCGCTCACATTGTGTCGCCCTCCAAAAGTATATTGGAATTGAGCGGTGTTGGTCAACATCCAGGTCTTCCGTTTGTCAAAGCGCCCTGTAACCGAGCCTGTAGCGCTATAGCCCTCGCCGGACAAGGGAGTCTGAAAGATGTCGTCATCCGCAAATAGGTAATCGATGCCATAGGTGCTTTTAAGCGTTAGCCATTCCCAAGGATTGATTTGGATATAAGCGTTGCCTTGTACATGGTTGTTTTCGGTGTTCGATCGATTAAGATCAAGCATAACCTGCGGATTGTAATAGCTAAGATTGCCGATGCCGATGACGTTTTCGGCGGAGCCGATAGCGGCGTTATTAATGGCGTAGGAGCCGTCGTTATTAAATGGTGATAGTATGGGGGGCAAAACGAGTGCTAAACGACCCAGTCCGGCTGTTGAGAAGGATTCTCCTTCCAGCGACCCCGATGATCCGGCTGATCTGTTCTTTTCGCTGGAATAAGATAGCTTTCCACCAACAGTCAGGTAATCTTTCAATTTGCTGTTGACATTGAATAAACCATTAAGCCGTTGAAAATCATTTTTGCGGATAATACCTTCTTGATCGCTATAACCGGTCGAAAAATAATACTTCGTTTTTTCTGTACCGCCCGAAATATTGAGATTGTGGTTGTGAGAAACAGCTGTACGGTATACAATATCTCTCCAATCGGTTTCTTTTGGATTGCCATTAGCATCGTTGGTTTGTAGATACTGAATGTTTGCAGTAGGGTTGTTGCTAACACCCAAAGTTTTCCAGGTAATATAATCCTGTGCATTTAATAATTCGGGTAGACGATAAGCCTTTGTTATACCCACCCAACTATCGTAGTTGATCTTTGTGGTGCCGCTTTGGCCCTGTTTGGTTGTGATGAAAACAACGCCATTGGCAGCTCTACTGCCATATATAGCGGTGGCGGCAGCATCTTTAGCTACGTCAATGCTGGCAATATCGCTAGGGTTGATACTGGCTAGCGGATTGGTGGGCGCATTGGAACCGCCTACGTCACCTGAGTATGTAGGAACGCCGTCCACCACAACTAAAGGGTAAGAGCTTAAGGAAATTGAATTTGTTCCCCGAATTCGGAAAACAGGCGGATTATTCAATACACCATTAGGTACCGTAATTTGTACTCCGGCCATTCTTCCACCCAGTGCTGATTCAAAGCTTTGTACGGGTAGTTGTGCCACTGCTTCGCCTTTTACAGAAGAGATGGAGCCGGTGACGTCTTCTCGGCGTTGCGTGCCATATCCGGTAACAACAACCTCGGATAATTCGGAAGCGTCCGAACTAAGGCTGACGTCGATAACGTTCTTCCCTTCCAGCGATACCGTTTTACTCAGATAACCGATATATCTAACAACGATAGCGCTGGCATTTGCAGGAACTTTGAAGGAGTAACGGCCTTGTCCGTCAGATTGTGTGCCGATTGTGGTGTTTGGTACAAGAACAGAGGCGCCAGCGATGGGGCTTCCGTCAGATTGGTCTGTCACTTTTCCGGTAATAATTTTTTCTTGAGCATGCGCAATGCCGAGAAGGGCAAATAGCAAAAGAAAACATACGAGTAAGTTTTGTTTCATGCTTTTTTGTTTTGGTATAAATGATTGGGTTAAAGTGTACTTGAAAGACAATAAAAAGCCACTGCGTCATTTAAATGGCACAATAATTCATATAAAAGCGTTCGGTTTTTTAAATAAAGTTGATTTTAAAATGTTTCATGTGCATTAATTTTTAAGTTGATATATAAATAGTAGAGTAGGCACTTAAAAAAATACGAAATCTGATAGTGTTGTTGATTTTTTATTACAAACAGGTTATTTTTTTTAAAATAACGCCATTGTTTTTACAAAAATATAATAAGTTTTATAATTCACAATTTTTTGTGGGAAAAAAATACATATTTCTACAAATTATTTA
>DATMSZ010000420.1:0-5363 GCA_035565175.1 Pseudosphingobacterium sp. | reverse complement strand
GTAAAATGATTTTTTTAGTTCAAATAATTCACGTTCAGCATTGAGAAGAAGCACCTTATGTGTGTGAGTGGATGTTTGTGTCTGGTTATTTATTGTAGTTTGTTTCTTTGTTAAGATTTCATTGCAGAGTTCTAAAAATCTTAAAGTCATACCTAATGTATTAACAGCCAGCGTTGTTTCTGCAAATTGCTTAAATGGAAAACGATAAATGATATTATTGAGTGTTGCGCGTTGCGTATTTATTTCAAATGCTCGATTTCTTTTTACCTTTAATTCTTTTACGCTAAAAGTATCACTGGAGGTCGCTTTTAATCCCATAGCCTCCCAATCTTGAGTCAATTCAATTTCTTGCCTTAAAAACATAAACGATTTAACTACAGGTGTACCGTCTTGGTTTAATAGTGTTTTGTTATCTTCAACCAGCTCACAATTGGCTGTAAAAACAGTATTATGAGAAGCACCAGTTGCATATTGCCATTTACCTGAAATTAGATAGCCTTCTTGAATTATTTCAGCTTTACCAGATACTCTACCGCTTCCGCCAAAACAAACTTTCTTGTCATAAAACAACTCTTTAGCAATATCCTGATCTAGATACCCAATAAACATAGTAGCGCCACTGCATAAGGTCACTGTCCATCCTAAGCTTCCATCGATCTTCGCTAGTGATTCCTCTAACATTAAACCGTCTGGAAGAGAAAGATTTAATCCGTCAAATTCATGGGGAACGAACAATTTAAACCATTTTTGTTCGTAGATGACTTCTAACTGCTCGTTGGTGAGTCTTTCCATTGTTTCAGAAAGAAATGCTTGGCCACGTAGTTTTTCTATTAGATTTCCAGGTATTTCCATTTCTCTATCTATCTCAAATTTCACTAATTAGTCTTTCGGTAAGTTTACGTTTCCAGGAAATGTAGCCAAAAATGGCAACTATAAAAAGGAATAACGTTAGTAATGCATAAAGAACTAAGTCTTTATGAATAAGCAGGGGTATTGCAAAGGCATTACTCACATTTAGTAATATCCAATTTTCAAGCTTTCTCCTGGCTAGCAGCCACATTCCTGCCCAAGCCGTTACACTTACCCAAGCGTCCCATATAGGTACAGTCGAATCTGTGAAATATTTTAGCGTGACAAATAAGATGGGAAAGCCGATAGTAATAATGGTAAAGGTAGAGACCACCTCCTTTTTAGAAGAAGAGCTAATAGGTAATATTTTATTATTTTTCCTTCGCAACCAATAATACCAACCATATAAGCTCATAACCAAATAGTAGATATTTAGCAATATTTCGGCATATAAGCCTGCCTCATAGAGCACAATTATCGTTATTATCACACTGATAATTCCACAAGGATATAGCAAAACTTTATTAGCCTTGGCAAGAAAGACTTCTGCAATACCAAAACATACACCCGTCCATTGTAGCAAGGGAGTTTCAATAATTTGTTGATGAAAAAGCCTCAGACTTTCCGAGATATTCATAAATATTATTATTTGTACGTTGTAAAGAGAATGAATTCAGAATATTAGCTGAATGAAATCTATTTCCCTCCGCCGGTATTACCCGGATCAGGTGTCCAGCAAGTAAAAGCATAAGTAGCTTGGTGTTTATGCTGGAGGGTATAATCTCAGCCTTTATTGATAAAAGCACCCCTTTAGATCGCGAATATAAGTTTATTTCTTGCCAAACTCAAGATTTAAATGCTATAATGAAGAGATGGAAACCTTATTGAGTCAGTAGACTTGATATGAAAGCAATTTATTTTAACCGTTGCTTTTTTTGAAACTAATTTTTGGTTTTTTTGTTACAACATGGATAAATATATAATCTGTAATTAGAATTTTAAATTATATGGATAATTCTACTCATAAAAAACCTTATTCCTACGAATTAGCGTCCAGTCTACTCGCGCTGGTTTTGATTATTACCGTTTTATACTTTTTACAAGGTGTACTGGTACCGCTGATGTTTTCTATATTGATAGCTATATCATTATTTCCTGTAGCTCGCTTTTTGGAAAAATTTAACCTAAACAGAGTCGTTTCCTCTATTTTGTCAGTTATACTTGCTGTTGTGGTAATTTCAGGTCTCATTTGGTTTATTGTTCACCAAGTGATTGTAATAGGTCATAATGGTACCGATTTACAAGATAGGTTCATCACCATCTTTAACACAATACAACATTGGGTAACAATAAAATTTGGTGTAGAACCTGGCGACCTTACCCAAAAATTTAAAGAGCTTTCCAACAAGGCGTTGTCCAATGCTGGTACTTATTTAACAGCTGCCTTCGGATCGGTAGGTGGAATTCTAGCGGGTTTAATAATTGTGCCCTTGTTTTCTTTTTTTCTACTGTACTATCGTGATTTTTTCAGGGAGTTTTTTTTCCATGCATTTAAAAGCACTCCTCAAGACAAAGTACATGAGACACTTAATAAAATTTATACTGTGGTACAAAGCTACTTGCTTGGACTAGTTACTGTTATGGCCATTGTAGCTATCTTAAACACTATTGGCTTAATGATATTAGGTGTTGAATATGCCTGGTTTTTTGGAACATTAGCATCACTTCTTATGCTGCTTCCCTATATTGGTATAGCTATTGGCTCTATATTACCAGCTTTATTTGCGTTAGCAACAAGAGATAGCTATTGGTATGCAATTGGAGTAGTAGCATGGTTTCAGGTAGTTCAGTTCTTGGAGGGAAATTTAATCACGCCAAATATTGTAGGAGGCAAGGTGAGTATTAACCCATTAATGGCCGTAATTGCCATTTTATTAGGCGGTATGTTGTTTGGCCTAGCTGGATTGATTTTAGCCTTGCCGTTGACTGCCGTAATTAAAGTTCTGTTTGATGCTATACCGTCGATGAAAGCGTTTGGTTTTTTAATTGGCGAGCCAGAAAAGTACCATCTCAAAAAACATTCTACCATGGTATTATTAAAACGATGGCAGCTTAAAGATAAGTTGCAAGAAAATGACAAAAACAAAAAAAAATAGGATAATTTTTAATCGCAGTTGCACGTTATTGTTCTATATTATTTAAAACATCATGGAGCAATACGAAATTTCTGCCATCATGGCTGCTGCATTGCCTACGCTATTTAGCGAGACAAGAAATAGTCGACTAATGAGCAATATCAATGGAATTATGAAGTCAGTAGTAATTTTTACAAGACGCATGTTAATAAAACATGATCTTAATTCTGTTGAGACATGTATGGCGTTAATTTATGAAATTTATAAGGAAGGAGACCGGAAAATAAAAACAGCTATTGAACGTGTTTATATTTTTTCCTTTTCAAGTTTGCGAAAAGAGTGTTCATCACAAGAATGGAATGATATTACTAACAATATGCCAAGACCACTGTATAATATTTATATTAAGCAATTGAGAAGTGGAAAGGTTGCAACCTAAGGCCTGCTATTCTGAAAGGAGAACTGGACTTATTTCTTTTCCAGCAACTAATAGTTCATTGGTAATGGTTCTGGTATACGCCTTTATCTCTTCTTTAAATTCTTTAACACTCGATCCGGATCTTATTTCTTCTAATCGTTTCTCCCATTGGCCAGTTAATTCGGCTTGCGCGATCATTTTATCTTTTACGACATCATAGACGGCCAAACCCATAGTGGTGGGAAACAAATTTTTCTTTTGCCTAACGATATATGATCTCTTTATCAGTGTTTCAATGATAGCAGCTCTTGTAGCTGGTGTACCCAAACCACTCCCCTTCATTGCATAGCGCAGTTCCTCATCTTCTATTTCCTTACCTGCAGTTTCCATTGCTTTAAGAAGGGTAGCTTCCGTGTAAAACGGTTTTGGTTTTGTTTGCTTTTCCAGCATGCTTTTTTCTGTTATAGGCAAATGTTCACCCTCTTCTACCTTTGGCAAGCTCGGATTATCTTCTTGTTCTTTATCCTCCTCTTCTTTTTCATTATATATTGAACGCCATCCTGCAGATCGAATAACTGTTCCGTTAGCAATAAACGTTGATCCTGATTCTATAATTATTTTAGTTAAATCTTTTACACATATTTCATGGAATGCTTCTAGCATCCTTGCTATAATCATGTCGTATATTTCTTGCTTATCTGAAGGTAAATTTCTAGGCGCTTCGCCCGTTGGAAGTATAGCATGGTGATCTGTGACCTTCTTTGCATTCACACTTCTTTTATTTAATTTCTGGCTTTTTAAATACACAGCGTGTTTTCCAAACTGTGGATGCCCTTGCTGTTTTTCTATAAGCTCTGGTACTGTTGCAAACACATCATCGCCTATATATTGACTGCCGGTACGTGGATAAGTAATTAATTTCTCTTCATATAAGCGTTGTAGGATGGATAAAGTCTCATCCGCCGTATATCCTTTCTTTTTATTGGCTTCTTGTTGCAGGCTACTTAAATCATGTAATAAGGGTGGTGGTTCCTTTTTAGTTTTGGCCTCTACTTTTATTATTTCTGCACCATTGGGGAATCCACTGGTTTGGTCTTTAACTGCCTGTAAAATTTGTTCGGCTTCTTCTTTTTTATGGTAATTTTTCTTCGAGATAGCCTTAAAGTACTGTTCATTTTTATGTAGTAGTATGCTGACCTGGTAATAAGTCTGTGGAACAAAGTTTTTGTTTTCTAAATACCGACTGCAAATCATTCCTAACGTTGGTGTTTGAACACGGCCTAAAGATAAGACTGTCTTTGAACCTGCCGAAATACTCAAGGCTTGGGTAGCATTCATGCCCACCAGCCAATCGGACTCCGATCTACAATGAGCAGAGTAGAATAGTGTATCATACTCTTTTCCCGGTTTTAAGTTTCTAAAACCCTCCTTAATAGCAGCATCAGTTTGTGAAGAAATCCATAGCCGCCTAAATGGTTTTTTACATTGAAGATAGTGATAGATATACCTAAAAATGAGTTCCCCCTCCCTTCCCGCATCTGTAGCCACAATAATTTCAGATGCCATATCAAATAACATCTTAATTGTGTTCAGTTGCTTTCTTATAGATGGATCTTCTACAATTCCGTCTTTTGTTTTAATTTTGCGAACACTCAATTTCAGTCGCTGAGGAAGCATAGGCAAATTTTTAGCTTTCCATCCAATATAACCGTATTCCTGTGGAGGTGCTAATTGCAGTAAATGGCCAAAAGCCCAAGTAAATGAATATCCTTTGCCTTCTATGTATCCTTCTCTCTTAGTTGTTGCACCAAAAACTTTAGCTAAATCGCGAGCAACAGAAGGTTTCTCCGTAATAATAATTTTCATTCGTATAAATTGTTTTTCAGTGGCGATGAAGCTATCAAGATTTTATACATGTTACGTGAGCTTTTACAAAATCATGATGGTTTCATTTTTTCTTG
>DATMSZ010000419.1:0-7406 GCA_035565175.1 Pseudosphingobacterium sp. | reverse complement strand
AACAAAAACTAACAGGGGTAAAAAAATTTTCATACACATTAAGATTTAAGTTGTGGTACAAATTTATATCTTAACATGCTGCCTTGGATACACATATACGACACAATATATGTGCATATATACCTCATTATCCTGTTTTTTGCCTTCTAAACACCGTATTTATAAAACATTTTCTAATTTGTAAACCCACGCATGGTGAGTGGGCGTCGTTGAAGGGGTGAGGTTTGCCGGTATGATTTGAAGCTCGCCACCATTATGCTGTGTTTTTATCACGCCCGTGTATCCCAACAGGTTGGTATTGCTTGGTTTTTTAACATTTTTAATCACTATTGGCCGATCGGTCCATTCAGTACAAAGCACATAGAGATCATTGCCTTTACGCGTGAAGTATACATGTTTTGCTTTCATATCCGTAGGTCTACTATCCCAAGCCTGCGTGCCATAGATGGCTTCGCCATTAACGGCTAACCAGTTTCCCATATCCAACAAGCGTTCCTGCATAATAACAGGTATCATGCCATCGGCGGTTGGACCAACATTTAGCAACAGATTACCGCCATTACTCACTTTATCGATCAACAAATCGATTAGCTGTTTGGAACTAAAATAATGGTCAGTCGTTTCAAAGCGGTTATAACCATAAGATGTGCCAATGCCCCTGCTTTCTTCCCAAGGGTGAGCGGCTTGATCGCCGATGCCTTTTTGGTCATGTACTAAATCATACTCAGTAGTATAGTATCCACCATGTTTGCTGCGCGTTTCTTTACCCCAACGATCGTTTACCACGACCGTCTTTTTTACGGGCGATTCATTGTATAACCACGCAAGAAATTCGGCGCTTTTCAATGTGTCGCTGGAATAATCCCACTCGCCATCTGAAAAAATCACTTCTGGCTTATAAGCGTTTACCAGCTCCTTCATTTGTGGCAGCATATGCTGATCGACCCATTGATCAATGCTTTCTTTCTTATATAGCGGATGGCTCCATTCAAGCAAGGAATAATAAAAACCCATATGTAATCCTGCATTTTTTACTGCACTGCTTAACTCGCCGGCAAGATCTCTGTGGGCGCCAATGGCAACACTGTTCCACTTCGGACTGTACTGACTGGGCCATAAACAAAAACCGTCATGATGCTTGGAGGTCAGCACCACATACTTCGCCCCTGCTTTCTTAAAAAGTTCTGCCCACTGACTCGGATCAAAATGCTCGGCACGGAACATAGGTGCAAAGTCCTGATAGGTAAAATTTTCTCCGTACGTGCGACGATGATAATCCATAAACAGCTTGTTTTTACTGATTAAGCGATTTTCGTAGTGCTCTGCATATTTTTCATATACACCTTCTACTTCGTCAACCGGCGCATAGGCAGGCACCGAATAAGGGCCCCAATGTATAAATATGCCAAACTTCGCATTGCTCCACCAGGCCGGTGTTTCACGTGTATCAATGGAACTCCAATTGGGTTGATAGGTCTGACCATTCAACTGAGGCATCGTTAACATACTTAAAAACAGTAAACAGCAATATCTTATCATAATTAAATTGGTTTTTCTACTGGTATTTGGTTTTTATAAATGACTCCTTAATCTTTGGATTTTGGGGAGTGCTTCGTATAGGTTTGTTGCCGGCTATAATACCGTTTGCAATAAAAAAATAACGCTAAAAACAACAACGTACTCATTACTCCAACAAGGCCACTGGATGTAATGCCATTCTTAATTAAAAACACCACATCTATTGCCAATAAAAGCAATGCTAATACGAGCATAAGATTAATTATTTCTTTTCTTTTCAAAGTATTGAAGCCTATATTTTCACCTGTTCAAGGTACACATTTTCACGATTTTATACAAGTGAACTACCGATCTTTAAAATTTTCATTTTAATTAGCTAGATAATATGTAGTGAAGCTTCTTTTTTATTGTTTCTTTTTACGAATCTTGTGAAAAGACGAAATATTAGTAGCTTTGAAATTAGACAGAACCAATTAAACGATTTGAAACCTAAAAGACATTACGTAAAAATAATGTAGCGGTTTTTATTTTTAACAACAAAGCGATACCTTGCTTTTTCAGATACTAATTCGTCATGGATGATAGAAGAAACTTTATAAAGAAAGCCTTACTCTTGGCAGGAACGACAGGCTTGGTTAATACAATCCCTCCGGCCATTCAGCGGGCCTTAGCCATTGAACCCATTGCGGGCAGCGCGTTTATGGATGCTGAACACATCGTGATTCTAATGCAGGAAAATAGGTCTTTTGATCACGCTTTTGGAACATTAAAAGGCGTTAGAGGATTTAACGATCCTCGATTTATACGCTTGCCGAATGGCAATCCTGTATGGTTTCAGCCAGATAAACAGGGAAACGCCTATGCGCCTTTTCGCTTAGACCTTAAACATTCGAAAGCTACCTGGATGGGAGCGGTACCCCACTCCCGCCAAAGTCAGGTAGATGCTTTTAACGATGGTAAGTACGACAATTGGATAGAAGCCAAAAGAAAGAGCAAACCTTATGCTGACATCCCTTTAACAATGGGATACCATAACCGACAAGATATTCCTTTTAATTATGCCTTAGCAGATGCTTTTACTATTTGCGACCAGAACTTCTGTTCGGGTATGACAAGCACCTGGCCTAACCGATTCTTTTTCTGGACAGGAACCGTTCGAGAGGCACCTAATGCTGAAAGCAAAGCTTGGATGCGAAACGACTTGCCTCTTGGCCATGGAAACTGGAAAACTTTTCCAGAACGGCTGGAAGAAGCAGGTGTTCCCTGGAAGGTCTATCAAAATGATATCACCTGCGGAGGCGGCTTCGTTGGGGAGGAAAGATCGTGGCTAGCGAATTTCGGCTGCAATCCCTTAGAACTTTTTGAACGGTATAACGTTAAATTTTCTTCGAGATATGTAAAAACCTTAAAAACACAAACGGAAACGCTTCCAAAGGAAATTACTGATCTTGAAAACACACTGAAAGGTTTAAGACAGCAAGATGCTGCTTATGCGAAGACACAAAAGGCCATTCAAAAAAAGCGGGAAGTACTTCAACAGGCCCACGATGAAATTGAAAGATGGAGCGAACAGCATTTTAACAGCTTGAGTGATACGGAGAAAAATTTATTCAACAGAGCCTTTTCTACCAATGTGAAGGATCCCGATTACCACCACCTTGATGTATTGAAATATGTTGACGACCAAGGTAAGCAACAGGAATTAACCGTGCCAAAGGGTGATATTTTGCACCAATTTAGAGCCGATGTAGAAAACGGCACCTTACCTACTGTTTCGTGGATGGTGCCTGCCGAAAAGTATTCTGATCACCCCACAGCTCCGTGGTATGGCTCTTGGTACGTATCGGAAATAATGGATACTCTCACCAAAAATCCTGAAGTGTGGCAGAAAACCATTTTTATTATGACTTATGATGAAAATGATGGTTATTTTGATCATATCCCTCCTTTTATTCCCCCTAACCCTTATGTGGCAAACAGCGGAAAATGCTCGGACGGTATTGACACCAAGATCGAATATACCGTATTAGCGCAAGAACTCGCTGAGGGAAAATCAGAAGACGAAGCCAGGGGGGCCGCCATAGGCTTGGGATTTAGGGTTCCCATGATTATCGCCTCACCTTGGACGAGAGGTGGAAAAGTATGCTCGCAGGTATTTGACCATACTTCTACCTTACAATTCCTGGAGAAATTTCTAAACCGTAAGTTTAATCACACGATTGAAGAAAAAAATATAAGCGACTGGCGACGGACGGTATGCGGTGATCTTACAGCTGCCTTCCAAACGGCTGATGAACAGAGCAAGAAAGACAATCTACCCTTTATTCAGCGCAATACTTATTTGGAAGACATCCATCA
The DNA here is from genome assembly GCA_035565175.1 of Pseudosphingobacterium sp. Lineage (GTDB taxonomy): Bacteria > Bacteroidota > Bacteroidia > Sphingobacteriales > Sphingobacteriaceae > Olivibacter. The sequence continues at coordinate 3,530 of DATMSZ010000419.1, read as the reverse complement.
GGCAAAGTTCAAAAAATCACCTACTGATTTTAGAAAGCTACCCAAAGAGGAAATCGATCAGGCAAAAAATAAACCTTGGTTAGTGGCAGATATGCCAAAACAAGAGGAAGGTATAAAGGAATCTTGCCCCTTGCCTTATGAATTATATGCAGACATCGAACCAAGGGAAGAAGGTATTTCCCTAACATTGGCTGCAGGCAATAGCATCTTCCGGGACAAAAGTGTCGGCGCTCCCTTTACAGTGTATACACCAGCAGGAATCCGATCTTATGCGGTTGCTCCCGGCGATCATTTGGACGATACTTTTGAGACAAAAAATGGGCTGTATGACCTGCATATTCATGGTCCAAATGGATTTTATCGCGCCATAACAGGAAAATCTTCCAAGCTAAAACTGGCTTTAGAAGCTTCCTATGAGCTAAAAGACGGAAAGGCAACAGGAAATTTGGTGATGACCGCAAGCAACTTGATGGCAGACGCATGTACCTTAATAGTACTTGATAATGCCTATAACCAACCGGCTATGGAAAAGCAATTACAGCCAGGAGAAAAGCTGCGCTTTAGTATTCCCTTACAAAACAGTTATGGCTGGTACGATTTCTCCATAACGGTGAAAGACAAGCCAGCGGTTAAATGGCTTTATGCCGGCAGGGTAGAAACTGGAAAATTCACCTATACAGACCCTCAGATGGGAAAATTGTCGACCTAAACAATCTTACAGATGAACCGTTTACAGAAAACAGCTTTTCTTGCTCAATTAGCTACCTGCTTTATAGTTTTTTCTTTTCAGGTCCAAGCTGTTATGGCACAACACGTGTCTTCTTATAAATATAAGAAAGCAGAAGAGCTAACGATGATTGGGAAAGCTTTTGCTAACAAGCAATTTTATCATCGCATTGATACGGCAGATTACCCGGATTTACCGAAGCCTGTTAAATCACTGCTTACCCACTCGGCAGGTTTGGCCATTGCTTTTAAAACTACCAGCACTACTATTGCTGCTAAATGGCAAACGTCTAACCGCAAACCTTCGGCAAATATGACGGCCATTGCGTTTGAGGGTTTGGATTTATATATTAAAAAAAATGGCAAATGGCAGTTTGCCGGTGTGGGCAAACCAACCAAGGATACAACGGAAACAGTGCTGGTACAAAACATGGACAACCTTGAAAAAGAATGTTTAATGTACTTACCGCTCTATGACGAGGTCAGCAATGTTTCGATTGGTATTGATGAAGCTAGTAATATAAGTGCTTTACCTAACCCTTTTAAAGGGAAAATAGTCGTTTATGGTTCCAGCATTGTCCAAGGCGCATCTGCTAGCAGAGCCGGACTTGCTTATCCTGCGCGATTAGCGCGAGAAACGGGCTTGAACTTTATTAATTTGGGCTTAAGCGGAAACGCAAAAATGGAAAAAGCGACAGCGGATATGGTTGCTGCCATAGATGCCGATGCTTTTATACTCGACTGTATCCCGAACTCCTCCCCTCAGGAAATTGAGGAGCGTACAGCCTATTTAATACGGACGATTAGAGGCCATCATCCAAAGGCACCTATTGTTATGATACAAACACTGATTAGAGAGCATGGGTATTTTGATCAGGTGGTGGGCAATAGAACAGACGAGCAGAACCGGATGATTATGCAACAAATTGAATTGCTGCAAAAGGAAATAAACGATTTGTATTTTATCAAAGGAGATGATCTGTTAGGGAATGACCATGAAGGAACCACCGACGGCACTCACCCGAATGATTTAGGATTTGACAGAATGCTGCAGGTGATAAAACCTTTTCTGACTACTCATCTATCAGTACGTTAAATAGTTGAATCGTTGAGTAGTTAAGTCGTTAAATAGTTAAATGGTTGAGTTGTTGAATCATCAAATAATGATCAGTAATTTTAGGACTTAAAACTAAGATTTTAATGCTCACAACCGGCAACTCGCAACTAAGATATGCTCGCAACTGGCAACCCACAACTGGCAACTCATAACTAAAAAATCCGTATCTTAGCTTTACTATGGCACTGAAAACAAACGGACCAGTACCGGACGGAGATGTAAAGATTTCAAGGAAAAAACCTATTTTTCCTGTGAAACCTGCCTTGCGCAGATACTTGAGGGAATATCAACGGGAGTCGAAACTCCCTATAACCTACAAAGAGCTTCGCAACTTTAGCGAAAGTGTACCCGTTTATGGTAAAGACGGAAAAGATACGCTGTGGGAAACACCTTTATATCCCCCTCACGAGATCGCCCATATACACGAGAGCCTTAAACATATTTACGCCTTATTAAAAGCTTCCGGGAATAACCGCATCGTAGAACATAAATTTATTGACCGTATAGATTACTGTACATTTGGCAATACACATCCTTTCAGAATCCGAATAGTAAATCGATTAAATGATGTGTACGACTACTTTTATATTAAACAGGCTGATGCATCACGCATTTATGGCCTTGAACTGGAAGAGATCATGTCGCCCAACCGGGTGAATTTCACCGTCGACACAGAAACATTGGTGGAAGAGCATATCGTAGGTATTCCAGGAGACGTTTTTAGTAAGCGACTAATGGAAAACCCTGACTATAACCCCATTAGAATTGCAAAAGAATTTGTAAAATTCAACGAACGATGCTTTATCATGCTACTCGGAGATATGCGTTCGTATAACTATGTCATGCAGATTACGCCCGACTTTGATGATTTTCAATTTAGACTCAGGGCCATTGATTTTGATCAAGAATTTTATGAGGGAAACATGAAAGTTTATATGCCGCAATTCTTTAAAGAAAACCTTCCCTATGTGAAACTTTCCATGGAACATTTGACGGAAAGAACTGTTCAGCAGTATCAGCAGGAAGAGCGCTCCTCCATTGTGCATCGAGTGAGAATTGAAAGGCATCGGCTGGCCGCGCTGAGAGATGTATCGCAACACGAACAGTTATCGCCACCAGAAAACATTGCAATGTTAAAATCACAATTGGCAGCACACTATAAAAATCAGGATTATTACTCGTGTAAAACGATGACGGATATTATTGAACTGAATATTAAGAACGTAATCAGGCAAGTGAAACTCTAATATTAGTTGTGAGTTGCCAGTTGTGGGTTGTGAGTTTATTAGTTTTTCGTTACTGGTTATTGGTTATTAGTTGCTCGTTATTGGTTGTTAGTTATTGATTGCTGGGGAATGAGCCTAAATTTAATGATCAAACTCCAAACCCACTTTGAACTTAACTACTTAACAATTTAACTACTTAACCATTTAACTACAGATGTGAGTTGTCGGTTGTTTGTTGAGTTGCAGTTTTAACATCTTTACAAACGGGATTAGTTATTGTGAAACATCAATTTTGTAAAAAATCCCTCTAGTAATCAATCACTTAATTTCACACAAAAACACAGACGGCACAGATTTTCTTAATTGGCACGATATTAGTAATATCGAGAATGCTATTTTGAATGTTTAACTAAATGATTTTTGGAGACATGAAAAGAAACAAGAAAGAAACGGGAGTAAAG
>DATMSZ010000418.1:0-11615 GCA_035565175.1 Pseudosphingobacterium sp. | reverse complement strand
CGATGGCCTGCTCAGATGTAGTCGTTATTGGTAACTCAATACGTTTAAAATATAAAAAATTGAGTTAATGAGGTGGGCGGATAAGGTGAGAGTATTATACAATAGAAATGCGTCCATAATTAGCTAGACACTTTATGGACGCACTGCAAATCTTCCTGTCGTTTTTTTACTAACTAAACATTCCTTTCACTTTGTCAAGTAGTCCATCTCCCCCGGCGTTATCGCCTAAAAGCGATTTTACATCGAAATTACCACTTAATAAGCTTTCGCCTTTTCCCTTTAGTGAGTCAGGTAAATTGTTATTTACATAATCTAACACAACTGAAGTAGCCTTCTGAGCCATTTCAGGAGAAAGGCCTGCCTTTTGAATTAACTCATTAATTAAATTTTCCATTTGCTTAAATTTAGTGACTTTGTTTATTGAAACAAACGGAGAGATTTTTTGTTTTTGGCAACGATATTAATTGCTTATATATTTTTCCACAATTTGTTCCACCTGCTGAATATAGCTTCCGCCAAAGACATTTGCATGAAAAAGGAGGACATATAGATTACATAAATTTGTACGTTTTTGCCAGTCCTTTTCGAGCGGAAAGACCTCTTGATACGCATCATAAAAAGTTTGGCTAAAGCCACCAAAAAGCTTTGTCAGCGCTATATCCATTTCTCTATGACCATAATAAACCGCGGGGTCTATTAGGTAGGGTGTCCCTTTATGGTCAATCATGTAGTTCCCGTTCCATAAATCACCATGTAAGAGTGCGGGATATTCTTCGGGGAATAGTTGGGGGATCTTTGCAAACAGCTTATCGAATTTGTTAAGCAAAACCGTAGAAGCAATACCATTAGCTTTTGATCTTTCCAACTGGTTTTGCAGTCGTTCCCGAATAAAAAAATCTGACCATTTCTGATGGGGTGTATTACTTTGAGGTAAAGAACCTAAGTAATTATTATAGTCTAATCCGAAGAAATCGTGGGTGTTTTTATGAAGGAGAGCAAGCATTCTTCCGAGCTTTTCCTGCGCCCTCGCGCTGTCTTCTCCGCGATTAATCCATGTCATTAATAGGAAAGTATCATCTTTATATTGCCCTGCTACCAATAATTCCGGAACAACAGCCCCTCCTATTTTCTTGATCATTTTTAATCCTTCCCGTTCTAATGTGAAAAGATTAGGAAGCGATTTCGCATTATTTACCTTTAAAAAGAAAGACTGGTTCCTTCCTTTAACTTGGTAACAATGGTTTATATCACCGCCTTTTACAGGTAAAATACTTTCAAGATAAAAGCCAGTTCCAATTAATTGGTTTATGCTTAATTCCACATTGTTTACAAAATCAGCAGAGAGAAACATGTTGTTAAAATTAAATAGATCCTAACATAAGTAAAAAGCTTTTATATTCCAATTTATATAGATGATTTCTTGACTTATAATAGCTAAATGATCTTAAAACCTGGTTGAGATAAGACCTATATTTTCTACTTTGTTAATCTAAATAGTTTTATAGATGAAGTATAGTGAAATATAAGACTAAAAAAATTATCTTTGCCGTTTAATACGCATTTTTTTTGCCTACATGAAGCACATCCGCAATTTTTGTATTATTGCCCATATAGACCATGGTAAGAGTACCTTGGCCGACCGTTTATTAGAATTTACCCACACGATAACGCAGCGTGAAGCGCAGGCGCAGTTGTTGGATAATATGGATTTAGAACGTGAGCGTGGTATCACCATTAAAAGCCATGCCATACAGATGAATTATATCTACGATGGACAGGAATATATTTTAAACTTAATTGATACGCCCGGTCACGTTGATTTTTCATACGAAGTATCTCGCTCCATTGCTGCCTGTGAAGGTGCGTTGTTAATAGTAGATGCTTCACAAGGTATCCAAGCTCAAACGATATCCAATTTGTATTTAGCTTTAGAGCACGACCTGGAGATTATACCTATTTTAAATAAAATGGATTTGCCCGGTGCGATGCCTGAAGAGGTGAAAGATCAGATAATCGATCTTATTGGCGGCAAAAGGGAAGATATAATACCGGCTTCCGGAAAGACAGGTTTGGGAGTATCGGATATTTTAAGAGCAATTGTTGAGCGTGTTCCTGCGCCGATAGGTGACCCTGAGGCACCTTTGCAAGCCTTGATATTTGATTCGGTATTTAACTCATTCAGAGGCATTATGGCTTACTTTAAAGTTCAGAATGGAGAGATACGAAAGAATGATAAAGTAAAATTTATTGCCACAGGTAAAGAATATATTGCGGATGAAATAGGTACTTTAAAGTTAAATCAAGTACCAAAAGATGTAATACGGACAGGCGACGTAGGATATATCATTTCTGGGATTAAAGAAGCGAGAGAGGTGAAGGTTGGAGATACGATTACGCATGTTGCACGGCCTAGTCATGACCCCATAAGAGGGTTTGAAGAGGTTAAACCAATGGTGTTCGCCGGGATTTATCCGGTAGATACAGAAGATTATGAAGAGCTTCGCGAAAGTATGCATCGCTTACAACTTAACGATGCCTCTTTAGTGTTCGAACCTGAATCATCTGCCGCTTTGGGTTTTGGTTTCCGTTGTGGGTTCTTAGGAATGTTGCATATGGAAATTATTCAGGAGCGCTTAGAACGGGAATTTGATATGACCGTTATTACGACCGTACCAAACGTTTCTTATATTGCCCATACTACAAAAGACGGTGAGGTTAAAGTAAATAATCCTTCTGATCTTCCTGATCCAAGTAAAATGGAATTTGTAGAAGAGCCTTACATAAAGGCTAATATCATTACAAAATCCGAATTTGTAGGGCCAGTGATGTCTTTATGTATTCAAAAGCGAGGTGTCATCATCAACCAGAGTTATCTTACAGCCGATCGTGTGGAGCTTGTATTCGAGATGCCTATGGGTGAAATTGTATTCGATTTTTATGATAAATTAAAAACTATTTCCAAGGGATACGCTTCTTTTGATTATCATCAAATTGGCTATCGGCAATCTGATTTAGTTAAATTAGATATTCGCTTAAATGGTGAGCCTGTTGATGCGCTTTCTTCGTTAATTCATAGAAGCAACTCTTATGATTTTGGTAAAAAGATTTGTGAAAAACTTAGAGAGCTTTTACCTCGCCAACAATTTGAAATCGCTATTCAGGCATCTATTGGTGCAAAAGTTATTGCCCGTGAGAATGTAAGAGCGTTACGCAAAGATGTGACGGCCAAATGTTATGGTGGTGATATCTCTAGAAAGCGTAAACTGTTAGAAAAACAGAAAAAAGGAAAGAAAAGAATGCGCCAGGTAGGAAATGTCGAAATACCACAATCAGCATTTATGGCGGTATTGAAATTAGATTAATCTTGGTTATTTGTTGCTCGCTATTTGTTATTGGCTTGTATAGCTAACTATAATAGACAAATAACTAATAACAAATAACTAATAACTAATATAAAATGCAATTATTAGACGGTAAACTCGTATCAGAAAAAATAAAGCAAGAAATAGCAACAGAGGCAGAAGCCTTTCTCCTAGCAACAGGCAGAAAACCCCATTTGGTTGCCATTTTAGTAGGACATGATGGTGGCAGTGAAACGTATGTGGCAAGTAAAATGCGAAATTGCCAGCAAGTAGGTTTTGATTCAACTAATATCCATTATGAGGATGATATAACACAGGACGAGCTTATTAACAAAATAAGGGAGTTAAACCAAGATGAGAAAGTTGACGGTTTAATTGTTCAATTACCTTTGCCTAAACATATCAATCCAGAGGAAATTACAGAAGCCATCGACTACAAGAAAGATGTGGATGGTTTTCATCCTATTAATTTAGGCCGGATGCAACGGAATCTTCCATGTTTCATACCTGCCACTCCGTATGGTATCATGCTTATGTTAGATTACTATAAAATCAATACAGCAGGGATGAATGCAGTTGTAGTAGGTCGAAGTAACATTGTGGGTAGCCCTATGAGCATTTTATTGGCAAGAAATGCGCAACCAGGTAATTGTACCGTGACGTTAGCCCACAGTAAGACTAAGAATTTGAAAGAAGAAGTGCTTCGTGCCGATTTAATTATTGCTGCAATTGGCCGTAAGAACTTTATAACAGCTGATATGGTTAAAGAAGGAGCTGTAGTGATTGATGTTGGAATCAATCGGGAAGCGAGCGCACTTACTAAGTCGGGCTACAAACTATTCGGAGATGTCGATTTTGATGCAGTAGCACCTAAGGCTTCTTTTATTACGCCTGTACCCGGTGGTGTAGGTTTAATGACCATTATTGGCTTACTAAAGAATACACTTGCTGCGGCTAAAAAAGAAGTCTACTCTTAGTCATTAATACTCAATTTTGTGAGCATTGTTTAAGGTTGAGTTCTAGATTTCCCTCTGAAGAATCAATATTAGTTGATTCTATGTGCCTAATATTAAGTATGTTAGACGGTTTTTTTTGTGAGAAAAAAGTTACATACAAACTTTTTGGCACTTAAATTGTTAAGTTAAGAAAAAATAAATTAACAATGAGAAAATTTACTTTAGTAGCTGCTGTTGCAGCGGCGTTGGCCTTTTCGGCCTGTAATAATTCATCGAATACTGAAGCCACCTCTACTTCTGATACCATTGTTGAGGGTGTAACAGATTCACAAACAGTTGGCCAAAAAATAGATAGTGGAATAAACAGCATTGATTCTGCTGGGAAAGAGGCGAAAAAAGATATTGACGAGGCCACTGAAGAAGCCAAAGCTGATGCTAAATCAGCAGGTGAGAATATTAAGGAGGATTTAAATGCTGCCGCAAAAGATGTAGGCGCTGCGGCAAAATCAGCTGGGACAGATGTTAAGAATGCGGCAGAAAAGGTAGCTGATAAAACCAAGGAAGGCTATCAAAACGTTAAAGAGAGCTTAAAAAGAGATACTACAAAGAAATAAATTTGCTAATTTATAATCAATCGAAGGGAACGCCTGAGGCGTCCCTTTTTTATTTTACATAAAGGCATCTACCTCCCGGTAAGCTGCGATTAAGCGCTCCTCCCCTTCTTTACCCTTTCCAGAGACACCGTGTTCCATACCTACTACTCCTTTATATCCTTTTTGATGTAGGTACTTAAAAATATTTTTATAATTTATTTCTCCTGTTGTTGGCTCTTTACGGCCGGGATTATCACCGGTTTGGATATAGGCAATTTCCGACCAAGTCCTTTCCATATTAGCAATTAAATCACCTTCATTCCGCTGCATATGGTATATATCATATAATATTTTACATGACGGGCTATTCACTCCTCTGCAAATTAAATAGGTTTGGTTAGAGGTTCTTAGAAATAAATCTGGCGTATCACTAAGGGGCTCTAAAACCATTACAATGTTATGCGGTTCTAATATTTCGGCGCCTCTTCGTAAAGCATCAATTACATTTGCCGTTTGTAGATCGAGTGAGAGATTTCTATGAAAGTCACCAGGCACAACTGTTGTAAACTTGCCACCACAACGTTTAGATATCTCTACGGCATCTTTACAACCCTTAAGAAATATATCGATATTTTCTTGTTTTCCAGCAGCTAAGGTGTTCGCACCATTTCCACCTTTATTCAAAACGAAAACGCCCATTGACATCCCCAATTTAGCTAATAGATTTCCGATTTTTTCCTGCTCTTGAGGGGAACGTCCTGACATTCCGTTATCTTCTATCCCTCTAAATCCCTGGTCATACATATACTGTATCTGATCTAAGAAGTTATCTCCAGCTGTGTTCTTAAACATCCCATCATGCGGGCCATAGTTTAAGTTGAATGTTTTGCCTTCAGCTATTGATTGCGGGTTTTCAGGTGCTGATGCATCGGCGCTTATCGCGTTTCCCACAATTAACGCTCCAGTAGCCATCAACCCTTTTTGTAAAAATTCGTTTCTTTTCATATTAGTGTCTGGTGTTATTTGTTGTTAGTTCTTTGTTATTGGTTATTCGTTAGTGTGAGCCTTTTGATAGTAACGCTAACAATGCCCAAAGCATTGACGTTTCTATAACTGTCATCTTGAGCGCCCGAGTATACAAAGGAAAGTCGAAGGGTTTAAGATTTCTCCGCTTCATTTCGGTCGAAATGACGATCCCTTGGGCTTTACGCTCTTTTCTTTTTGCTAAAATTCATTATTCATCTATCAATAATTTTCTAAACCCTGTTGTCATTGTATCTACCACTTTACCTTCCTCATTGTGATATATAATATAAGCCTCTAACTCATGATGAGTTTCTACAAAGTCGAGTGCTTTTTTAATATCCATTGCCATAACAGCATTATCGTATCCATCTGCGGTGATTGCCTTATTTGCATATAATGTTACACTTATAAGGTTGTTCTCCAGCGGATATCCTGTTCGGGGATCAATTAAATGCGTTATTTTTTTTGATCCATTTTGCTTAAATTTACGATAATTGCCGGATGTGGTAATTGCGCCGCTTTTAAGACCTACGATATGCCTGATTTCAGGTGCTTGGTCATCACTAGCCGGCCCTTCTATTCCTATACGCATCAAAGCCCCATCAGGTTTTGTTCCATTTATGCGTAGCTCGCCACCAATTTCAACGACGAATCGAGTTATTCCACGATCTAGTAAATAATCTGCCACTACATCAACGGTGTATCCTTGTGCAATGCCGTTCATATCTATATTAACACAGGGTTTCGCTTTGATAAGATGGGACCCATTAAGTTTCAGTAAATTAGAACCTACACATTTTTTTATGGTTTCTATGGTGCTTGGCGTTGGATAATCATCTATTTCTTTTACGCCAAATCCCCATGCTTGCACCAATGGCGCTACGGTAATGTCGAATAAGCCTTGCGTATCATCGTAAACTTGAAGAGATTTCTTTAAAACAACGCGAAATTTGTCGTCTATTTCCACCCCATGTTCACTATTGTTAAACCTATTAATTAGCGAATAAGGTTTATATAGCGACATAGAGGAGTCAATAACGGCCAATATGCTATCTATAGTACTCTTCTCTACCTTTTCGTTAGTTGAGTAATACGATATATTGTATGATGTGCCTTGCGCTAGACCTGTTAAGGTATGCTTTTGCTCTTCAGGCATTTTATGCATGTTAAAGGAACAAAACAAACATACGAAAGGAACTATAAAAAGTCCCTTTCTGATAAAAAAAATGCTTGTTTTGTTCCTTACTAAAAACATATCTAGTTAAGCTTTGTCCCAATGGAATAAGCCTGGTTGAGCAACGGGATATAAACCATTTTCATCTGGAAGGATTTTAGGTTTTGCATCCCATGTTAAGGTCTCAGGCATTAATGAGTTGTTTGCATTAAGAGCATCATCCCATTTTATCACCTGTCCGGAATACGTTGCATATCTGCCTATGATACCGGTTAATGTACTTTTCGCACCATACTCAGCATCCCAATGTTTGTATTCTCCTTTACTTATACTTTCAAATAGTTCGTCATGTTCAGTTTGATAAGGGTTTGCTTGTCCTTTTGTTGGATGATTATATATAAGATTTCCTTGGTGGTCCCACAGTTTTCCGGCGTTACTTGCCGATAAAAAGGTGCGGCCTTTTGTGCCCTGAAATGTCTCATCGACCTTATTACTCGTACCTTCGAAATGGCGGCACTGACTGTAAATTACAGAGCCATCGGCATATGTAAGCTCTACTGCATGATTATCATAAATTTCCCCATAATCTTTGCCTTTACGCCAAGCTTGGCTACCGGTTCCCTGTATAGATACGGGATAGGAGCCTTTTACCCAATTAGCAATATCTATGTTGTGTACATGCTGTTCTACAATATGGTCTCCGCAAAGCCAATTGAAATAGTACCAATTACGCATTTGATATTCCATTTCTGTTTGTTCAGGTTTACGAGGTCTAACCCATACACCGCCGCTATTCCAATAAACTTGGCCACTTACGATATCGCCTATGGCACCATCTTGGATGCGTTTTATAGCTTCACGGTAATTGAGTTGGTATCTGCGTTGGAGTCCGACTACAACATTAAGTTTTTTCTTTTTTGCTTCTTCTGCAGTTGCCAATACCTTTCGTATTCCGGGTGCATCAACGGCAACTGGTTTTTCCATAAACACATGTTTCCCTTGTTTAATAGCCTCTTCGAAATGAATCGGTCTGAATCCTGGCGTTGTTGCTAAAATCACTACATCGGCTAAAGCAATCGCTTTAGCGTACGCATCAAAACCAACAAATTTATGCTCTTCTGGAATATTAACTTTGTCCTTAAATTTTTCGCTAAGGTCTTTATAACTTTCATCCAACCTATCCTTAAAAGCGTCGGCCATAGCCACTAATTGGATGTTAAATTTGGTAGAGAGCGCTTGAGAAGCTGCGCCGGTCCCCCTACCTCCGCACCCAATAAGGGCGATTTTAATGGTATCATTTACAGAGGAATGTCCCATTAATGGAATGCTACTTAACATAGTTCCTCCTGCGATCATAGCAGAAGCCTTTAGAAAGTCGCGTCTTTGTTGTTGGAGTTTAAACTTATTCATTTTCGGTTTAATTGTTTGTTTTATATCTGATTTATTTATCGGCAATAGGTGGCTGGTTATAGTAGGCCTCTATTTCAGCTTTACTAGGCTGCACAAGAGGCTTCACGAGACGAAACCCCACAAACGGTGCTTCAGGGAACCACCAATTACTTTTTGGAATCTGTGGATCCAGTTGCTTCCAAGCGGGATCCGATGCCAATCTTGATGAGGATCGAAGGGCAATAGCTTCGTCGTCATAGGCACCACCTCTAACGCTATGTGGATATAATTTTGTTGGTTTATTAACAGGATCTTTTTTGGGACTTGAAGAATAGAACTTTTCGTCATATTGGTCATAGGTCCATTCAGAAACATTGCCATGCATATCAAATAACCCCCATGCATTGGGCTTCTTCTCCCCTACCTTATGTGTCACCCCATCGCTGTTTGCTAAAAACCAGGCGTAATCACCCAAATTGTGTTCGTCATCGCCAAAAGTATATTTGCCAGTACTTCCTGCTCTACACGCATATTCCCACTCTGCTTCTGTAGGTAATCGATAAAACTCGCCTGTACGTTCGTATAACCATTTACAAAACTGAATAGCATTATAATGTGTCATAGCAATAGCAGGATGCCCTTCTTTGCCCATGCCGAATGTCATGTCAAGATAGGGTTTGGTAGGTCTCGTTACGGCATCAACGTTTGGCGGGACTTTGCCTCCTACGCTCTGTGTTACTTCATAATCTTTATATAGAAAAGGTTCGAATAGATCCCATGTAACTTCATGGGTTCCCATCCAAAAGCCGTCAAGGGTTACTTCATGAACGGGTTTTTCATCTGGATTTCCCTGATCGTCGCCCATTTGAAACGTGCCCTTTGGAATGGCCTTCATCTCAAAGCTAAGATTCGTGCCGTTAATATTTTGTATATAAGAAGAAGTGTTTTGAGCGTACGTAAATAAATTGCATATAGCTAAGAATAATAAAATGGCAAGATTTCTTTTCATTTGTTGTTTAAATTGGCCCCTTTAAAATAGATTGTTAATGATTAGCGCACTAAAATAAAGCATATTTGATAAGATATACAAATGTATTTGAAATAATTGTGTAACAAAGACACTCATTTACCAACGCAATCGATTGACAACAGTTAACACAATAATTAATTGGAATTGTTATATTACCGATCCTAACTGATAAAAAAATATGCCTATTTATAAAGTCAAACGGATTTATGATCCGATAAGTAAACCCGATGGTTTTAGGGTTTTAGTAGACCGGTTATGGCCAAGAGGATTTAAAAAGGAGGACGCTCGACTGGATTTATGGTTTAAAGAGATAGCGCCGTCATCTACGCTACGGAAATGGTTCGATCATGAAGATGAAAAATGGGAGATTTTCAAGAAGCGATATCTCGAGGAGCTAACGGAAAATAAAAAAAAGGTAGATGAATTTGTCGACCTGTTAAAACCACATAAAACAGTAACGTTACTTTATGCTGCTCATAATAAAGAACATAACCACGCAGAAGTGCTTAAAATCTATTTGGAGACAGAAAATTGAAAAATATTTTTGATAAAAGTATGTTGAAATAAAAGAATTTGTTAGTTTTGCATCGCTTTTAGGAAGCATGCCTCGGTAGCTCAGTTGGATAGAGCAACGGTTTTCTAAACCGTGGGTCAGGGGTTCGAATCCCTTCCGGGGTACATAAGGTCTCAGTGAAAACTGAGACTTTTGTCATTTAATAGGGATGCGAACAGAAGGGCTGGCCGGGTTCGAACAATCTCTCGGCGGACTGAGTGCGGGCTAAGAGGGACGCCGACAATCCCTTCCGGGGTACATAAGGTCTCAGTGAAAACTGAGACTTTTGTCATTTAATAGGGATGCGAACAGAAAGGGCTGGCCATCACCAGACTTCGTCGCAGACTGACCAGCAGTACTGAATTGAGGAAGAGCCTGAAAATATGCGATTACAAGGTTCTGTATGAATATTTAGATGGTCAAATTTATCCGTACCAGCCGATCATCGATTTCCGGAAATTCATGGTCAACGCTGCCGAAATCTCCACACACTTAATATTTTGATTTTTTCCTAAATTTGGTAATAATCCTATTCAAAAATTAAAATATATGGATCAGGCAGAAAAAACCATGCTGGATAACCTGTACAAGAATACCGGCAAAACCCTGGAACAATGGATGACCATTGTAAAGCAACAGAAGTTTGCAAAGCACGGAGAGATTATCAAATTCCTGAAAGAGGAACATTCCTTTACACATGGTTTTGCAAATCTTGTAGCACTCAAATCAAGGGGAGCAGATGCAGCCTCGGTAGAAAATAAGGATGAGCTGATCGAGAAACAGTACAAAGGAAAGGAGCATTTTAAACCGTTATACGATAAATTACTTGCCGAAATTTTGAAATTCGGGAAAGATATTGAGATCGCTCCTAAAAATGCCTATGTGAGTTTAAAGCGGAAAAAGCAATTTGCCATCTTGCAACCGGCGACTAAAACAAGGTTTGAAATAGGATTGAATCTGAAAGGCCGGAAACCTGAAGGAATACTGGAAGCGATAGACACTCCTAATGCGATGTGTTCGCATAAGATTAACCTTACCGACGAAAAGGACATTACTCCTGAAATCATCAACTGGCTGAAGGCAGCTTACCAGGAAGCAGGGTAATTTAAATTGTCAGGCATAATCATCTTTCAATTAAACTGTGAAGGACACCTATTGCCTGAAAGGCGCTGATTAGCATTTGACAATGTGTATAGAAATTCATATCTTTACACATAAAATAATTGATATGCGTACCAATATTGAATTAGATGATCGCTTAGTTACAGAAGCTATGAGGATTAGCAAGTTAAACACAAAAAAGGACGTTGTTAACGAAGCCCTCAAACAGTTTGTTGCTGCCTTAAAAAGAAAAGAGATTTTAACTCTCCGAGGCGAAGACACTTGGGAAGGCAACTTAAAACAGATGCGTGAATTATGAGTGCTCAGTTGCTCTTTGATACCACTGTGTGGATTGATTTCCTAAACCGAAAAAATACCCCGACAGCGGACCTATTGGAAAAAGCCATATTAGAAGACCAGCAGGTCTTCCT
>DATMSZ010000417.1:0-15001 GCA_035565175.1 Pseudosphingobacterium sp. | reverse complement strand
GTATTGGATCTATTTATAATTTTATTTCTCAAAATTTTACTAAACCCATTACCCTGGAAGAGGTTGCTGATCAAGCGAGTTTAACGCCTCAAGCATTTTGTCGTTATTTTAAGAAACATACGGGAAACACGTTTGTAGCTTTTTTAAATGAGATGCGGGTGCATGAAGCTTGTAAAAAACTGACCCATCAGAAATGTGAAAGCATATCTGCCGTAGCTTATAATTGTGGATTTAATAGCATTACGAAC
The DNA here is from genome assembly GCA_035565175.1 of Pseudosphingobacterium sp. Lineage (GTDB taxonomy): Bacteria > Bacteroidota > Bacteroidia > Sphingobacteriales > Sphingobacteriaceae > Olivibacter. Next base: position 14,753 of record DATMSZ010000417.1, on the reverse strand, counting down.
TTCAATAGGGTGTTTAAAAGTGTGATAGGAAATTCTCCGAAAGAATTTATGATAAGCTTTCATAAAAATGTACACTAGTGGAGATATGTTAAAATATGCTCACAATTGATTAATACATGGAAGGATGCCATGAAAAGTACACTTTACCTTTGAAGAAAAAATAAAGATAATGAGTAAAGAACTTTGGAAAGGAATTTATCCGGCATTATTGACTCCCTTTAAAGAGGATGGAGCAATTGACTATGACATGTTTAGTAAAAATCTTACTGCGCAAATAGATGCAGGAGTGCATGGGTTAATTTTGGCAGGATCACTAGGGGAGGCGAGCACATTAAGTACAGAAGAAAAATTTGAGTTACTCAAATTTACAAAAGCTGCGGTTGGAGATGATTACCCTGTTGTATTGAATATCGCTGAACAAGCAACAAGAGAAGCTATTGCAATTGCAAAAAAAGCAGAAGAATTAGGTGCAGACGGACTTATGTTGTTGCCTCCTATGCGCTATAAAGCTGATAGTAGAGAAACAGTGGAATTCTTTAAATCAGTAGCAAATAGCACCTCACTACCAATCATGATTTATAATAATCCAATAGATTATGGTATTTTTGTAACAGTAGAGATGTTTGAAGAGCTAGCACTGTTGCCAAATATTCAAGCAGTAAAAGAATCTAGTAGAGACCTAACAAATATTACACGGATGATCAATCGGTTTGGTGATCGTTTCAAAGTATTAGGTGGTGTTGATCCTATCTCTTTAGAATCACTTATGATTGGCGCCGATGGTTTAGTAGCAGGTTTGGTGGATGCATATCCAAAAGAAACAGTTGCCATTTATAATTATGTTAAATCAGGTAATTATGAAGAAGCTATTAAAATCTATAGGTGGTTTATGCCATTATTAGAGTTAGACATCCATCCAAAATTAGTACAGTATATCAAACTAGCTGCGGTTAGCGAAGGTATAAGCAATGAATATGTAAGGGCACCTCGACTTACGTTGGTAGGTGAAGAACGTGAACGTGTATTAAACGTGATCGAAGCTAGTAAAGCAAATAGACCACAGCTTTCTGTGAACGTTTAAAATTTTTAATCTGATTTCAAGTATTCGATTGATGGGGCTGTGGTACCGACGTCTTATATCTTGATATGCACAAATAATAGGATATGTATAAGGAAACAACGCAGGATAAAGTAGATGAATTGTTAAATAGTGCGGCAGCAGCTTTTCAGTATCTTAAGAAAAGATCGATTAAGGACCGTGCAGCACTTATGTATGCAATTGCTGATAAAATTACGTCTTTGGGCCCGGAGTTAATAAATACTGCGATGGAAGAAACCTTTTTGCCTGAAGCGAGGCTAATTGGTGAAAAAGCACGTACCATTTTTCAGTGGAGAAGCTATGCTGATAGATTAAGTGATGGAGCATGTTTATCCGCACGAATTGATACAGCAATTCCTGACAAAACGCCTCCCAAGCCTGATCTTCGTAAGCTGATGGTGGGCGTTGGTCCTGTCGTGGTTTTCGGGGCAAGCAATTTCCCTTTTGCCTTTTCAACTGCTGGAGGAGACACTGCTAGCGCCATAGCTGCTGGTTGTCCCGTCATACTAAAAGCACATCCAGGGCATCTTAAAACTTCTTCATTAATGGCTGAAGCGATTTTGAGTGCCTTAAAAGAAGAAGGATGGCCTGAAGGCATTTTTTCCCATATTTATGGAAATTCTAATGAAGCGGGCGCCTATTTGGTGAAACATCCACTGGTAAAATCTGTTGCTTTTACAGGATCTTTTCAGGGGGGCAAAGCCTTATTTGATCTAACGAATAGGAGAGAAGAGCCTATTCCGGTATTTGCAGAGATGGGCAGCATAAATCCTGTGTTCGCATTTCCCGAAAAATTGACGGCAAACCCACAAGACTTCGCCGCTCAATATGCGGCATCCCTTACTTTAGGAGTGGGGCAGTTTTGTACTAATCCAGGTGTGCTGATTGCAATAAAAGGAGAAGCACTTGATAAATTTAAAGAGGCATTAACAGGCATAATTCAAGCTTCGTTGCCTGCCAATATGTTACATAAAGGGATAGCCAATACCTACTCTTCTAACAAAGAAAAAATGTTGTCTCAGAAGGAAGTAACCGTGTTGGCAAGTGCTGAAAACAAGGGAATAGAGGGGCAGGGAGCTCCGTTAATTGCGGCAACAGATGCTGCCGGTTTACTTAGCAATGAACATCTATTGGAAGAGGTCTTTGGGCCTTTTGGCTTAATCGTGAGTTGCAATGATACCGCTGACATGTTATCGGTAGCAAAGAAATTAAAAGGACAATTGACGATTACTTTAGCAGCAACAGAAACAGACCTAATCCAACAGTCTGAATTGGTAAGCATATTGCAAGACAAATGTGGACGCTTATTATTCAATGGTATGCCAACAGGTGTGGAGGTTTGTTTGTCGATGCAACATGGTGGTCCTTTCCCAGCTACAACTGATAGCCGCTTCACTTCTGTAGGAGCCGATGCAATCAAGCGCTTTTTACGTCCAATCGCTTTTCAAAACTGGCCCGATAGCTTATTGCCAGATGAACTAAAGAATAATAATCCTTTGGGAATTTATCGTACAGTAGATAATGTACTAACGAAGGAAAGTGTTTAGTTACCGGGTAATAAAGCAGGCAACTTCTTAAAGAGAAAAATTGAGTATAAAATAAAATATTTAAATGGGTTGAGGCGGTAAGCTGATATCTCATATCTATAATATGAAAAGAACATTTTTCTGTATAGACGCCCATACTTGCGGTTGTCCGGTGCGTTTAGTGGCTGGTGGTGGACCGCTCTTAAATGGAGACTCAATGATGGAACGGCGTCTCCATTTTATGAAAGAATACGACTGGATTCGTAAAGGCCTAATGTTTGAACCTAGAGGGCACGACATGATGAGTGGCAGTATCCTTTATCCACCATGTGATCCAGCAAATGATATCGGGGTGTTATATATCGAAACAAGCGGTTGTTTACCAATGTGTGGGCATGGTACAATAGGAACGGTAACGGTAGCCATCGAGGAAGGATTGATTGAACCTAAAATACCAGGTAAGCTGCGCTTGGAAACTCCTGCGGGCTTGGTATTAATAGACTATAAACAGGAAGGCAGAAAAGTAAAATCCGTTAAGCTTACGAATGTAAAGTCTTTTCTTTACGCAGAGGCATTGGAAGTTGAATGCCCTGATTTAGGTGCTATAAGAGTAGATGTTGCTTATGGAGGTAACTTTTATGGAATTATCGATCCACAAGAAAATTTTAAGGATATTGCAGATTTTACAGCGAGTCAGCTTATTCATTACGGTAAAATAATTCGGAAGTTGCTAAACGATAAATATGAATTTATCCACCCGGAGGATTCAAATATCTTTGGTTTAAGTCATATTCAATGGACGGGGAAAGTAATCGATCCAAAAGCGAGTGGCCGTAACGCCGTGCTCGTCGGCGAAAATGCGCTTGACCGTTCGCCTTGTGGTACGGGTACCTCAGCGCGAATGGCACAATGGTACGCCAAAGGAAAACTTAAAAGAGGCGATCAATTTATTCATGAGAGCTATATAGGCTCTCAATTTACCGGAACAATTGAGGAGGAAACGGAAGTAGCGGGTAAGCCTGCCATTGTTCCAGGCGTAGAGGGATGGGCATTAATAACGGGGTACAACCACATCATTATTGATGATGAAGACCCTTACGCCTTTGGCTTTCAGGTTATTTAATCGCTTTTCGATAGCCCAAAAAAATTATAGTAATTCAACATGATATCATCTATAGATACGAATCAATTAAATAAAGGAAATGTGCTTATCATTGGAGGGGGAATTGCAGGACTTTGTTCTGCTTATTATCTTTTAAATGAAGGATGGCAGGTAACCTTAGTGGATAGCGGCGATTTGAAAGATAACTGCTCTTATGGAAATGCAGGAATGCTTGTTCCGAGTCATTTTACTCCTTTAGCGGCGCCAGGCATCGTAGCACAAGGCATCAAGTGGATGTTTAATAGCAAAAGTCCTTTTTATGTTAAACCGAGTTTGAGTGCCAACCTAATCTCTTGGGGCTTAAAATTTATAAAACATGCCAATAGTGAACACGTTAATCGTTCTGCTCCCTCGATACGCGACTTGAATTTGTTGAGCAGTAATCTGTATGACGAAATAGCGAAAGTTGACGGTTTTGACTTCGAATTACTACATAAGGGTATTTTAATGTTGTATAAAAGCGAAAAAACCGCTGAAGAAGAAATCCATCTAGCTCAACAGGCGCAGTCACTAGGATTGGATGTGGCGGTTTTGACGAAGGAAGAAGTTCAACAACTGGAACCGCAAACGAAGTTAGACGTTATGGGAGCGGTTCATTATCGCTGTGATGGACATTTATATCCGCAGGCACTCATGCAGCAGCTGATAGCCTACGTAAAAGGAAAAGGCGCTGTTATACATGAACATACAAAAGTTACAGATTTTGAACTGGAAGGGGGGAAAATTACTGGCATTATTGCGGGAGATCAGCGCTTCAAAAGCGATAAAGTGGTGATGACCGGCGGTGCATGGCTACCAGAACTGGCTAAAAAGGCGGGGCTTAAGATGCCACTAATGCCTGGTAAAGGATACTCTTTTATGTATAAACCAGGGCAACATATTTTGCAGCACCCTTCCTTACTTTTAGAAGCTAGGGTTGCCGTAACACCTATGAATGGTCATATCCGTTTCGGAGGCACGATGGAATTAGCGGCTGTTAATAGTAATATTAATATGAATCGTGTGCAGGGTATCGTAGAGGCGATACCTCGATACTATCCTGATCTACAAGTTGATATTCCAGAAAAAAAGGATGTCTGGTTTGGCTTCCGGCCATGCTCACCTGATGGATTACCTTATTTAGGTGAAAGCAAAAAGATAAAGAATTTAATTGTAGCGGGTGGATGCGGTATGATGGGGCTTAGCTTAGGGCCTGCCGTAGGGAAGGTAGTAAGCGAACTTATAAATGAACATAAACTTTCCGCAGATATTTCACTTTTCAAACCAGAGCGCTTTTAGCGGCAGCATTCGCTGCCGCTAAAAGCGCTTGAAAATTGCACACTTTTTTATACTTTAGTATACAAACTGAATAAGTAGTAGACTATATTTCTTCTTCCATCGTATGTACTACCAAAAAATGTTGGTAATGCAGAGTCGGAGGAAAAGGATGCTAGCCATAGCGCGAGAAAGTATAAGGAGCTATGGGAATAATCGATCAATTATATTGTTTTGTATAGCGGTATTTCTTAGCGGATTCATTTTTTATTTCTTATTTCTTTCAAATAAAGTGCCTATTAACCACCCTCGGTTGGAAAAAGGACTCACCCCTCAGGCTTTGCTACTCAAGTTAGAAGATAGTATAGCTGTCACCAATAAAACAGTAGAACAGTTAGATATCGCTATCAATAAAGAGCTACAAACGGAAAGGCCTGTTAGGAAGCGGCCATCTAAGCAGGTCTCTGAGTTTAATAAGCAACTGCTCGTAAAAAAGATAGATGCCATCTTAAGATATCTTAAAACACCATTAAATCAGTTTAACCAATTACCTGCATATTTTATAAATAATCCGGATTTAGAGCAAGAAATAAAGGCCTATAATACGGAGCAGGTGAGAGTAGCCAATGAGTATCAAGCGAAGAGCAAATACGACACGTCTTTTTTCAATCCCCTTAGATCTTTGCAACATAGTTTAGTTGAAAAATTAAATGCTGAAAAGAACAAGCTTATTCAACAACCCAGCAAACAAAAAGTTGAGGTAATAAATAAACAAGCAAGCTCTAAAAAACTTCGTGACCTACTACGCCAAAGAGATTCGATGCTCGATATATATGCTGGTCAGCTAGAACGTTATCAAAAAAAACTTGATAATGTAACGGCGGTTCAGTTATCTGACCCATCAATTCTTAATTCGAATGGGCCGACTAAAATGAATGCCCCCGTTTCCTCTCAAATCAACACAGGTGCTAATGGCTGGCTGTTCATTGTGATGCCGTTCATGCTACTTTTATTGAGTGTGCCTTTCTTCATTATATTGTTCAAAAAGTATACGTCGCCCTTTGTTAAACGTATAGAAGATATAGAACTACCTAATTCGGAAAAATTTATCACCGTAACACTCAATGAAAATGTCAATGAAGAACTCATCGCTTTTAACTACGAACATCTTGTCAAAGAGGTTAAACGCCTAAAAAAGAGAAAGCATGCTGTTGTGGCCTTTTACTCAGTTGGAGCGGGAGATCAGAGAGAAGTAATAAGCAAGCAATTGGGGTTGTTATTGTCTAAGCTTGGGAATTTAGTACTTTCTATTAGCATATTAGATCCATCAGCCACTAAAAACGATTGCGAAAAGATATATCCGCTGTCGGACTTCATGGAAAGGGCCGAGATAATAAAAGAAGATCTCCTGAAAACAACAAGTAATCAGCTCTATCATCAATTAAATATTAAGGTCGATAGCACCTTGATGGAGCGGGAACGTCAGGCGACCCATGGACTTAGGTATTATTGGGTACTGCAGCATCATTTAACCAAAACAACATTTAAAAGAAATCTATCCGTCTTTAAAAAGCATTTTAATTATGTTATTATCGATACACCTGATTTTTTGCAACTTGACTCATCGCTATTGTTCATACCATCAAAAAGTATAAATATCCATGTTTTTAGAGCTGGTAAAACTGAAAGGAAGTCCGCTAATTTACTATGTAGATTAAATGAGAATGAATCGACTCCAGCCGTTAATATTATTGATTTCTCTCAAGTGAGGTGAAGCTGAATCGATTTTTGTTGACACAGCGTGTTTTACTGGGATCTTCGCGCTTCTGTGTTGCGCAATTGACTACAACGTTAGCGCGTTATACTCAGCTAATTTAGGAAGTAATCACCTGTGAATAGCTTGAAAATTTAACAACTTAGTTAGGGTTTCTTTTCTTTGAAATCAAGGACTTAATGATTAAGTTTGAGTTAAACTATTTGAAAGCCAACTATGTCTAAATTTCCCCTGCCAAATGGTAAAAAGTGTTTTGTTGTAGCGATCCTAATAAATGTATTTTTTACAGTTAATGCACAGCTTAAAAGACTTAATCTCAATGATGGTCTTTCAAATAATTCAATTACCGCCGTATACGAGGATCGGTATGGGTTTATGTGGGCAGGAACCTTCGACGGGTTAAACCGCTATGACGGATATCAGTTTAAAGTATTTAAGAATAAGCTCAACGATACCCTTTCATTGCCAAATAATAGAATATCTGCCATACAGGAAGATGGCAACGGCCGCCTTTGGATTGGAACAAAAAAAGGTGTCTATCACCTTAATCAAACAAATTGGCATTTTTTGCCTTTATATTATCGCGTTGGATCCTCACAGACAAAAAAGAAATTAACTAATCCTGTTAACGGTCTTTTAAAAAGCAATAATGGGGCGTTGTTTATTTGTACCGCTGGGGAAGGGTTACTGTTGAAAGATAATGGAACAAATATAGCCTTTCAGATTCCGCTTGAGGGTAAGGAAAAGCAATATTTGTTTCATGCACAAGCTGCTGTTGTAGATCAGGATAATATTATATGGGTTTTTATTCAAAACGTAGGTCTTACACGGTATAATGCTTCAAAGAGAGTTTTAGAGACTATGAGTAGTGCTATATGGCATGCTAACTGTATGCTGGTGGATGAGTCTGGCGATATTCTGCTGGGCAATAATAATGGCTTGTATAAATATAAGATGGTTGAGAAAAAGCCAATTTCAACCAAATATTATAATAGTATAGGTAATTTTCCTATTATGAGCTTAAGCCTCGATAAACAAGGTCAGATATGGGTCGGATCTGATGGTGTTGGCGTATTTCAAATCGATCCAAGGACGGAGCAAACGATTAAACATCAAGTGGGTGATGGTCCGGAGTACCTATCCAGTGCGGCGGTATACGCTGTTTATGTTGATAAAACAAATAGAAAGTGGATAGGTACTTTGAGAGGTGGACTTAATATTATCGACGAGTCGGCATGTCGTTTTACCCTTGTACAACGTAATACAAATAGTACTTCTCCGCTGAGTAGCAATTTTATTCTTTCATTTTGCGAAGAAGATAACGACAAAATTTGGATAGGTACCGATGGTGCAGGTGTCAGCTTGTGGCATAGATCAGCTGGCACCTTTGAGAATTATAAGCACAATGCACTCAAACCGAATTCATTGAGCAATAACAATGTTGTGAATGTTGTAAAAGATGATGAAGGGTCTATTTGGATTGCTACCTATGGTGGCGGGATCAATAAATTAAACCCAAAAACAAAAGCATTTAAACGTTATGCCTGTTTTAATACATCCTACGGATATGAGGAAGTGAATGTGTGGGCCTTATATAAGGATAGTCAGGGAACGATATGGGCTGGAGCCTTGTCTGATGGTGGATTATATCGCTTCAATAAGGAAGCTGACTATTTCGAACTGGTTGATAATCGTGTTACAAATTTATTAACCATCATGGAAGATGAAACTGGACAGTTATGGGGAGGTAATTTTAATAGTTTGGTAAAAATAGATCGCGTTAATAAGAGACATGTTTGGTACACGGTCGGGAGCGCGGTAAGGACTATTAAAACAGATGGAAGTGGCCACCTTTGGGTGGGGACAGAGGGAGGTGGTTTAAAGTTTTTTGATGAGCAAAGAGGATTTTTAAAAACCTACTCAGAAGTAGATGGGTTGCCTGAAAATGCCATTCTAAATATATTGGAGGGAGAGAATGGTCATTTATGGCTAAGTACGTTTAATGGTTTATCAGAATTTTCTCCTTCTGAAGGCACTTTTAGAAATTTCTTTGTAGCAGATGGTTTGCAAAGCAATCAATTTAATTATAATGCTGCCTTAAAATTGTCTACAGGAGAGTTGTTATTTGGCGGGATAAATGGCTTTAATGTTTTCGATCCAAAAGCAATTAAACCACTATTTGGTGATGCGCCTACTTTAATTACAGGCATACGTATCAATAATAACCCCATCGAATTATCCGATTTGAATTTTAATAAACAGAATGTTAGTGATATTCAATTTTTACAATTGCCGTATGATAAGGCAGTATTATCTGTTGATTTCGCAAAATTAGATTACAGCTTTCAAGATAAAATCAATTATGCCTTTTACTTAGAAGGATGGGAAGAAAACTGGAATTATGTCGGGCATTCACGTTCGGCAAACTACGGTAAGCTACCTCCGGGAAGCTATACCTTGCACATTAAGGCATCGGATGCAGATGGTGTATGGGATAAAAACGAACGTGTGCTTTTTATTAAGGTTTCTCCGCCTTGGTGGGCCACTTCTTGGGCTTACAGCGCATATACTTTTTTCGCATTGCTGGTGATGTTTATATATCATAAACATCGTAAAAATGCCAGTCGACTTCGTTATGAAGTTGATAAAGCAACCTTAGAAAAAGAAAAGGAACATGAGTTGAATGAGAAAAAAACAGCCTTTTTTACGCATGTATCGCATGAGTTACGGACACCTCTTACCCTCATTATAAATCCTATACGCCAATTACTTTTAGAAAAGAAGGCATATGATTATGAAACATTGCAGGTAATTTTCCGCAACAGTAAAAGACTCTTGAGTATGGTAGATCAGCTACTTCTATTCAAAAAAGCCGACAGTCATAATGATTCATTAAAAGTTGCTCGTTTGAATGTGGATGAAATTTGTAAAGAGGTGTACCAATGCTACCAACTGCAGGCCGCTCAACAACGCATAGATTTTAAATTCATCACAACAGATGAATCGCAAGAAATATATGCAGACCGAGAAAAGATTGAAATTATTCTCTTCAATTTATTGGCAAATGCTTTCAAATTTACACCAAGCGGGGGACGCATTGAACTAAAAGTGATTGGCGATCGGGGCAAGGTCCATATCCTTGTGGAAGATACCGGTGCCGGTGTTGCCGATGAACTAAAAGAAACACTATTCGATAAATTTGCTAGAAACGTACAGCCCATGCAGGCGGGTTTTGGCATAGGCTTATTTTTGTCAAAGAAATTTGCAGAGCTCCACCGAGGAACGCTCACGTTTAATAATAAGGAAACTGGTGGGGCCGTATTTACCTTATCCTTATTAGCAGGCAAAGAGCATTGGGCGGATCGCTTGATATACGAGGACATAAACAGTAAGTCTATCTTTTTGGAAGAATTACTGGAAGAAGTTGCTTTTACTAAAAAGAATACACCTACTACCGAACAAATATCTACTATCGCTGATAGCATAATAGAAAATAAACCTTCTATGATGATTATTGATGATCATAAAGAAATTGGAGATTATTTATGCAATATATTTGAAAAGGATTTCTCGTTAAACATGTATTATAGTGGAGAGGAAGCTTTGATGGATATTCACAACAGCAAGCCTCAAATTATCCTTTGTGATGTGATGATGGATAAGATGGACGGGTTGCAATTCTGTAGGGAAATAAAGGCCGATAAGAGTCTACGTCATATTCCTATTATTATGCTTACGGCGAGTAGCTCCGAGGAAAGTAAACTGCAGGGAATTGAGTTAGGGGCAGACGACTATATTAGTAAGCCTTTTAACCAAGCGCATTTAACTGCCCGTGTACAGGCAATTCTTAAACAAAAGAAAAGTCGTGCAGACGATTTTTATGAAGAGATTACCTTATCCAATCAAACGGGTATTTCGGAAGAGGATGTGAAATTTCTTCAACGTTGTGAGAAGATGATTTTGGAGCATCTACATGAGGGGTTTACCATTAAAGAACTCTCCGCAGAAATAGGTATGAGCCATTCGGCGCTTTATAAAAAAATAAAAAATTTATCAGGCCGTACCGCCAATGAGTTTATGCGCCTAGTTAAGCTACGTAAAGCTGCTCAGACATTGCTTAACGAAGATGTCAATATTAATGAGGTTACTGTTATTGCAGGTTTTAACGACGTGAAGTACTTTCGGGAACAATTTCAGCGAGCATTTGGAATGCCCCCTTCAGAATACGTTAGAAAATATAGAAATGCCTTTCAAACAAAATATCAGATAAATTAGGAAGCATCAAGCTCTTTCATTTAGAGAGGTTTGTTAAGCGAGAACGTTGAGAAAAGCCTCAACTTAAAAAGGGCCAGCGAAAAGAATTGCGCTGGCCTTTTTTCTAATACCTGTTGTTTGTTTATTTGATTGGTGCTTTAACTTCTTTTTTTGTAGCCGCCACCACTTTATTGTCCGCTTTTTTATTTTCTGCTTTAGAAGCACGATTCCTGTGATGTTTTTTTACACCTTCATCTTTTTTTAGGGCCTCTGTTTTAGTGACAGATGCACTTTCTTTTTTAACTGTTTGATGTGCGAATGCGCCGAAAGTTGTTGCAACTAATGCAAGCGCTAAAATTGCTTTTTTCATGATATTTTTCTTTAAAAAACTTGAAGTACTTGCCGACTCCATTTTGATTTGTCAGCTTACAGCTCCGTTGTTTTGTTATGTCAAAGTTGCGAAGTGAAAATGAAGTTTTGATGAAGAAAGATTTTAAACCTGCGAAATAGGTAAACCTAATTCTATAGTTGTGCCTTTGTCAAGAACGCTCGAGACATGGATACTGATGGAATGAAAGGAGGCGATGCTTTTGACGATAGCGAGCCCCAAGCCATGTCCTTCTTCTTGTGATAGACTAAACCGCTCATAGCGGTTAAAAATTCTTTTCACAACTTCTTCGGTCATTCCTGTTCCGGAATCTTCAAAAAAAAGAACGATTCCTCCATTTTTAACGCTGTTTGATACCCGAATCATTCCATGTTGTTTATTATATTTTATTGCATTCTTAATGAGATTGGCGAAGAGAATATGCATCAATGTTGGGTTGCCCGTGATGTAAAGCTCTTTAGAAAACATATTGTGAAGCCTAATATTTCTTGTGGTCAAAAGATCTTCCATTTCTTGCGTAATCTCATCTATTACGTTTACGGGGCTTATTTTTTCAAATTTATCATACTGACCATTTTCAATTTTTGCGATCAGTAATAAATCTTTTATTGTTCGTTTTAAAAAAGAAAGCGTTACAAGTGAAGCATTGATTTTCTGAAATGTTGAAGCAGATAAATTTTTATCGTTGAGTATATTTTCAAATCGAGTACTCAATGTGGTGATGGGCGTTAACAATTCATGTGAAACATTTGAAGTAAATTGCTTTTCAACGTCCAGCTGCCTACTCACTTTTTCCATTAATTGCATCAAACTTTTGTCGAGCAAAACGAAGTCTTCAGTATTCGTTTTTTCGGGGATATAGCTAAATAAGAGTGGATCATGAATTTTATTTAGCTTTTTGTCTACAATATTGTAGAATGGTCTTAGTAATCGGTTGGTAAAGGCTATATCGATGATTAAGGTAACAGCAATGGAAATAAGGAGGACTAAAAAAGTAAACAGCCAAATACTCTTTTCCAATTGTGTTAATACAGACATCGTCTCACCTATCTCCAACCGATAATTGTGCTCGTTGAATCGAAAATAATAAGTATAAACTAGGTATTCCTGCATTTCGCCTTCTATTTCACGTGTTTGCTTAGTGAAATTACCACGACTGATATTGATCATCTCCTTGATGGGAGTGAGGATAATAAACTCTTCTTTTAAGATGTTGTAATCTGTAAAGTTAGCCTGACTTTGGATCAGATCATCGATATGGTCTTGGGTAAGACCCAACATAAATTTCTTACGCTTATCAACTAAGCGCTCTTGTAAATGGTGGTTGGAAATGTCATCGGTAAAAAGATAAATAACTAAGCTCAGTACTAAAATAATAACAATCTTGGTGAGCGAGTTATATAATGCTATTTTATTGGAAAGTTTCATGAACCATTTATACAGCTAAATCTTAATTCGATAGCCCATACCGCGCACTGTTTCAAGCCAGTCAGCTTTTGCATATTTCCGTAATTTCTGGCGTAAATTTTTTATATGAACATCTACAAAGTTAGAATCTGCATAAGCATCGTATAAATCACCCCACACATGTTCAGTTAAGCTCATTCTTGCAACTACTTTATTCTTGTTTAAAATGAGATAGCTTAAGATTTCATACTCTTTTTTGGTAAGGTTCAATTCTTGATCTGCATAACTGAAAGTTCTTTGCTGTATGTTTAATAAAAAGCCATGTACCATAATGTTGTTATCACTAAGTTGGTGTTTTCTACGTAAAATAGCATGGATTCTGGCGCGCAACTCTGCTAGGGAAAAAGGTTTCGGTAGGTAATCGTCTGCCCCTAACTCCAAGCCTACAATACGGTCATCCGTTGCTCCCCGGGCGGAAAGAACAATGACGGCATCTTTCCTGTTCTTGATCCCTTTTAATTCTTTTAATATATCCAGACCGTTTCCATCGGGTAGGGTGATGTCTAATAAGATAAAATCATATTCTCCTTCCTTTATTTTGTCTATTGCTGAGCTCTTTTTCCATGCATGATCTATCATGCAACCTTCTTCCGTAAAGAGAAATTCTGCGATTTCTAATGCAAGGTCCTTCTGATCTTCAATAATAAGAATTTTCATGTTTACCGAAATGACGGGTCTATTACAAACCCGTTAATGAAATTAAACCAAACTTTCAACCGTTTAAGTATTTAGTTAAAGATAGAAAACATTTGAGCAATTTATCTGATAGTTATATCGAAAATATACCTTTCTTATGACTGAGAGGAAGCAATTTTACATTTTTCATTCAGTGTTGGGTCTAGAATCTCATCCGTTTCCTCACAAGGAAACGATTTAACTATTTTTTTTTGATTGAAGTAATTTACCAAAGAAGGAATAATAGATAATAAGATCAGACTTAGTCCAACATAAAGAAGATTTGGAATGTTTATAAAGAAAGAACCTGTAGAAAATACACCTAGAATAAGCAGAGTGGATGTGGGAAGCGACAGTGCAAGCAGATTCGTTGCAAGCTCATTATTGAAGACGGATGGGGCTGTTGGATCTCCTTCCTTTTTCTGCATAGATTCAACGAGGGCCATATGAGCAAATGGCCAAAAGCTACAGGCACTTTGTGGAAACACTATCGCTAACATCATGGAAGCATAGTTAGATCCGGGCATGAAAGCGAGCAGTATTGCACTTAAACAAAAAGTAATGCCTGCCCTGAATACCAAAAGTCTAAAAATCGCTTTAAACTGCGTCCATTTAAATACGACAGCAATGCCAATAAATAATAAAATCAAAGGGGTCATTAAGTTGCCTAATAAATTGAGCGTGTCTTGAATGAAAGAAGGAAAATCCTCTAAATAAAATCCACAAGCTAAGAAGATGAGTGCGGCGAGCATTACAAGATTAATAGGCTCGTTTAACATACCTGATACCAATGATTTCAATTTTTTATGATTACTGTGCTTTACATTTCGGTTTAATTTATAAAACCAATGCATGGCCAACATATAACTGAAAAAAAGTACCGCAATTTTATTGCCTATATCAGCCAAAGCACCACGTGCCAAGGCTTCTTCTCCAATATATTCCGTAATAAAAGGGAAACAAGAAAGACCGGGAGCTAATGAAGGAATAAGCAGCAGATAGGTACGCATGTCGGCACCATCTTTCTGAACGCCGTATAAGGGTAAAATGAATTTTAATATAAACAGAAATACAATATTAAAGATAAGCACTAAAAAAGGAAGGATTAATAGACCTGGCTTTATATGAAGCTTCATGAGCGCTACAAAAATCAC